>JBCCSO010000038.1:0-17599 GCA_039199965.1 Chloroflexota bacterium
CTAGGTGAAGTTCCAGAAAGCTGGCTAAATGCTCATCAACAGCAGCCAATCATTGATATATCATTTGTTTTGTATCCCCTTTTAGGCATGCTATCGATTGCTCTTTTCATTTTTGGCGCTTGTATAGATTTTAAGAAATATCGTGCAAAAGAGGTTGTAGTCAGTGGAAGGCCAGAGACCAACAGCACATTGAGTTGAGCCAAGCAGATTTTTTCAAGGGTTCGTCGTGATTAGCTTAGAGCAAATTCCGCTCAATCGCTTTTTCCCAACTGCGATCAAATACCTGCTTGTCATTTTCAAACGTTGTTAGCCTATTTTCAACATAAAAATTGTCCGCATCGCAGGACATGCGGCTGACTGTTTTGATGGTTACCCGCCAATCCCCCCGTTCTACCTCTTCCTCATGGATGATTTCTACCCGGCCGGAAAGCGGATCATCTGGCAATATTGAATAGACTTCAACCGCTTTCGCCTCTTTTTCTAGCCCGTGATCCAAGAACTTAATGCGCCCCTCGTCATCTGTGCGGGTGTAGAACTTCCGGCCTCGGAGATCTGTGCTCCACTCACGTCGGTTCTCTCCTTCGCGCAGCGTCTCTAACGGAATTGATTCAGCCAGCACGGCTGGGCCAAATCGATCTTCTGTGATCCAGCGTAAATCAGAATCTTGTGGCGTGCGCAGCGGCAAGCTTAAGCTGCAATCATACCGGTAAATTTTAATGATCGATACCTCAGGGGTTGGCCAAACAAGCGGCCAGTAGGTGTTCGAAATGGACAAACGCAGACGATGACCGGCCGGCAGACTGTATGCCGCGACATTTAGCTTAATGTTCACTTCCATCTGCTCACCCGGCGTAATAGGATCAGGCCATTCAACCGGCTTCCTATGGGTTAAATTGAGCACTCCATAGCTAATTAAAACCGACTCTCCATCTGGCCGGACATCGCACAGCCGAACAGCAACCGCACCAATGTACTGATCACTTTTCAAACGCAACTTTACCTTAGGAAAGCCTAAAATATCAATCGGGTGCTCAAGCATATCACTCGTGAACGAAAGCGATTCACCATCAGCCGTTTGCTGATTGCCGGGCAGTTGCCCTTCACGCCCGTATCCCCACCACTGACCGCCATCCACACCAAATGTCTGCAACGTGGAGACACTACCCAACCAAAACTCATCACTACGCTCCGGCTCTGATGCAGATGGATCATTAGGTGGGTCCTTGAATACAGCGTAATCGACATAGTCCACGGCCGAAGACGGCCACGTTTCATCCGTCACCCAGCGACCCAAGCGTTCATCATAACCAGACTGAGGTGGCATGGAGTCTAACATCCAAGTGGTTAACATTGGCTCGTTATCGATGCCGTTTGCCTCATCTTTTAACCATCGATCCCACCAGCGGATCGCCTCTTGTAAAAAGCCAATCGCCGGAGCTGGGTACCCGCGTGATGGGTAAACGTGCCCCCACGGCCCCAATAAGCCCTTTCTGGGTACCTTCAGGTTTTCGAGCACACGTAGCACTGAATTTGGGTATCCGTCTGACAAACCACACACCGCATACACTGGCACTTCAATCGCATCATAGTCAACAGAGATAGAGCCGTGCTGCCAATAATTGTCAAAAGTTTGGTGTTCGAGCCAGCGCTCAACCCAAGGGGTTTGCTGCTCCAAGCGGGCCATCCATTTTTCACGCCACGCATCCCCCACCAGTCTTGGGTCGGGCGGAATGGGGAGGTCAGCCAGCATAATAGACGCCCAAGAGAGCATTTCGCTGGCCAGCACGCAGCCACCTAAATAATGCACATCGTCTGTATAGCGATTATCGGTAAAAGCGAACGGCATAATCGCTTTAAGCGCAGGCGGCCGAAGAGCAGCCACCTGCAAACAGTTAAAGCCTCCCCATGATTTACCCGTCATGCCGATCTTACCGGTGCACCATGATTGGGCCGCCAGCCACGCAATCACGTCACATCCATCTTGTAGCTCTTGAGGTGTGTACTCGTCGGTGATAAACCCGTCTGATTCACCGGTGCCCCGCACATCAACCCGCACCACCGCGTAGCCCGCTTGGGCCAAAATCGGCTGCCGATTGGAGTCTCGTAGGGCGGTGCCGTCGTTTTTTCGGTAGGGGATGTATTCCAAAATGGCAGGTACAGGCTGGGCTTCGGCCGTGATCGGCCGCCACATGCGGGCTGATAATCGGGTCCCATCTGGTAATGGAATCCAAAAGTGTTCAATGCTTTCAATCTGAACTTCAGTTTGGACCATTGATGGGTGCCATCCTTCCGATCCGTTTCCGTAGGGCAAACGTCATCGAACTTAATTGACAGGCTTGATAGGGTTATTTGAGCTTCGGCTTACACCTACTTTTATTAGGTATGAATGAAAGCCACTTGTGTGCTGGAATTTCGATAGAAAATACCTGATTCTAAGCAAATGACAAACGTCCCTATCAAACGCGCACAAATGGAAAAAAGATGGACAAAGCAGGCCGGATTCTTTTTATCGGCCGCTCTGTTGGTGTCAGATTGGCTTTGTCTGTACGCGACCCTACGCTGCTTACAAGGCATCTTTTTCTGTGATCGTACTCGTTAATCAAGCTCAGAAAGACCGTCTTGAACAACTTGAAAATAGAGATGATCGCTTTTAACGTGAGCTTGAAGAGATTGGTGATACACAAGCTTGCGGACCAACAGTAACCGGTGTGCCCGAACCAGAAGAGTGGCTCTTGATTATTCTCGCAGGCGGAATGCTAGTCTGGTATTTGTCGAAACAGCGCAATCATGCAGGTGGTAGGTTCACTCCAACCTAAGCTGCTAGCCGCTAAGCGCGATTTGTTTATGGCACAGTCGGTTTGTTTCGAATAAAGCGCGGCAGCGTAAGAACAAACCGGCTCCCTATGCCAAAATCAGAATTAACCGTGATGTTACCGCCCAGTGCCTGGGCGTAAAGTTTGGCTAAATTTAGCCCCAAGCCGGTTCCTTCAGCCGGTCGAGCGTAATCATCTTTCAGTTGTGAAAAGGGTTTGAACAACTGAGACAGCTTGTCTTCTGCAATACCAATTCCGTTGTCTTCAATGATAAATTGAATAACTGAACTGTCGGACTGTGGAGTAAGAACAGATAATTTTACTTCCCCGTTGTCTGTAAATTTAAGGGCATTTCCGATCAAATTGGTCAGTATCTGAACTACTTTTTGCCGATCTGAGTACATCATGCCTAGCTCTATGGGAATATTTTGTACAAATGTGTTTCCAGATCTATCTGCTAGAATGTCAAGGATTTCGACCAACTCGAATATCAGGTCATCTACAGAAAAAATATCGTCGTAAATTTCAATTCGTCCGGACTCAACTCGGGAAACGTCCAAAATATCGTTAACGATTTTGAGCAAATGTCGGCCGGAGCGCTGAATGCTTTTGAGTGAGTCAAGTCGTTCGTCTAAATTTTCTCGTCCTTCTTCATCAATTTCAATCAGATACTCAGCAAAGCCAATGATCGCGTTAAGCGGAGTACGTAGCTCATGGCTCATATTGGCCAAAAAACGACTTTTGGCTTTATTTGCCTCATCGGCTTGCTTCTTGAGTAATTCCATTTGCCGGAGCTGTTCTGCCTGCTCTTTAAACATACGGGCATGGGCTAAGGCAATTGCTCCCTGATTGGCTAAAGTTTGACAAATTTTGATCTCAAAAGGGGAGAAGCGGATCGAATCCCCATAATTTGCGAATTCGATGATACCTAAGACTTCGTCTCGGTAAATCATGGGCATCATCAACAGGCTAGAATGGCCATAATCCTCTACAAATTGCTTCTCATCGTCAGAGATATCTGGGTCACCGGCCGCATAATTTACAATTTCCCGATTTTTGACGACACGGCCCGTAGTTTCATTTTCAGCTAGTGAAAATATTTCTTCTCCGTCACCATCGTAGAGCCACTCTGGAGGGCCAATCTCAACCACGGTCACCACCGAATCGATTTCCAGCCGATATTCAGAGATTGACCACGCATCACACCTAACCAAGCGATTTATCTGCTTCCCCAAGTTGTTTAAAACGTCTTTCAGATTTGAATCTGAAGAGATAGATACGGCCGTGTTCTGTAGGGCCTCAAGCGCGATTTTGTCTTTGTTTGTTTGATGTTGCGTATTTTGGACCAACACGTGCTAATTGCAATGGGGGTAAATAATCTGTATTCCCTTTATATTATGAACAATTTCAGCTAAATACATGAGGTTAAGGTCAGATATTCCATAGGAAGGTGGTAATGGCAGCTATGTTCAATCAGGGCATTTTCACGTGTGCCCTACTTTCTATGGGCTCTAATTGAGCGGTTTTATACGCTGAAGTGTTCGTACCTGTTTTCGTTTGGAAGCCCCCAAACAGCCCAAAAATCACCGGTTTTCGGCCGCATGATGGCGGCCCCACAAGACTCCACATGGAACGGTGGTTTTGATGTGGTGCAGATGGGTGCTTGACGCGTCAGATCTTGAAGCGTATCAATTGTAACTGGACGCTGTTCAAGCAGGTCATCGGCTGATTTTAAGCGGTTTTCTGAGCTGGCCTGTGAGTCTGGGTGCCGCTCTTGGGCCAAAGCAACAGTTTCTGGGACCAAACAGTGATTGGTGTGGGTAATCGGTGTCTCGTTCAGTTCAACAATATGTTGATAAGTTGACATCGCCTCAATATTGTAGCCACGCCCAGTTTTATCAAACAGCAGGTAGTTGTGTGAGCCAGCCAATTGAACATCTGTAATGCATTCAAGCGCATCATCAATGTTATCTTGTTGGAGCACCTTGCGGACAACAAATGGCCAAGTTACCCCCATGCCGCCATCAGCCCCCATTAAATTATTGATTCCTACCGCGATGCCATGCTCATTCATTCCTATTTGGCCTAAGCACCCTGTTGTTGTGAACACCATTGAATTGGCACCATCGCTAGGCTGTACGTCAAGCAGAACCACAAATTCTGTCGCAGTGTCGTGCATGTCCCATGTCTGACCAAAAAAACCTGCGCCATCAGCCGCGCTGTCCGGCACGATAAATGCGGTACAGTCATCAATCGCGAGGGAGGGTTCTAGAGCACCCTTTT
The DNA here is from genome assembly GCA_039199965.1 of Chloroflexota bacterium. Classification (GTDB taxonomy): domain Bacteria; phylum Chloroflexota; class Anaerolineae; order Promineifilales; family Promineifilaceae; genus WTJY01. The sequence continues at coordinate 5,097 of JBCCSO010000038.1, forward strand.
TCTTACTGACACCGTAAACGGTATCAATGAAGTCAGTGAACCCGCTAACAATAATCAGTTCACCCATGCTTAAGCCGGTGGCGGCCGCCATCCCGCGCATTTCTTCAACCAAGTCGGGTGCATATTGCTCGTGGTGTGGCATCATCGTTTCAGCCAATGCCACAATGTCGGCCGGAGATTTTTTAAAGCCGCCGCTCCACTGACCACTAGCCACAAGTGCCACGCGATCCTTAGCATAATGATGGATCTCTTTTTTCCATGCACGGCCGTGCTGAAAGCCAATATCGTAAGGGCTGCCGGTTAGGGTTGTAACACGAATTTTTCTGTTCATGGGAAAACCTCAAATTTTTGATTAGGACTGTTTTCAAAAAATATCGTTAATCGAAAATTTGAAAATGGCCGTGAAGCGATTTAATAGACCCAAGCTGGATCATTTAAATTCACTGAATTTTTCTTCTCGTTCAGTCAGGTAGTCAGTAAGAATACCATACCGCAGTGCTTCTAGGCATCCTTCATAAAAAAGCTATTTGCTGGGCTGCCATCTAATGAAACAGCGAAGGCAATTAATAAACCACCTTAACGCAGAACTTGTTTGTGTGCATTTGTCTCAATTTAATTCGCCAGAGTATCACCACAACCGGCTCGAATGAACTCTTTACAGCTAATGCTAACGAATAAATTGTCCCAACTCAATCACTTTTCGACGTGGTATAGATAAACTTCAATTTGCTCAAAATCATATTTATCCATCACAGGCCCAAAATACTGATTAAGATCATTATGAATAGCAGCTTCTTGAGCCAATGTTTCATCTTCAAAGATACGTTTGGCGTACACGACAAACCAAACGCGCTGATAAGTGGTTCCCAAACTGCGGATAGCGTCTTGACTATGGTCAGGTTGACGGCTTCCTCCATTAAGAAAGTAAGCACCATCTGCAAATTCAGTTAAGGCAAGTGTTTTTTGCACTGTGTTGCTTTGCTGCGACTCTGCTGCTTCCCTGTTAAGATAATATCTGAACGGCCGCTGCCCATAATAGACAAAAAAACCAACAGTATCCCCCTCTTGATATTCATCGTAGATCAGTTCAACCACACCACGCCAATCCTCGGTGTAGGTTAATTGATCAAAATCAGCAGAAAGTAGAGTCATAATCGGCAGAATCATCAAAGCGACAGTCAAGACAGCTATCTTGATTTCGCTCAGAACGTAGCCAGCGAGAACGATGAACACAGGAAAGACAACAATCAGATAGCGATCCCAGAAAGCTGGTTGAATGAAATGAGAGACAGCTACAAGAAGCAAAATTGGCAGCCAAAAGAGCACAACCAAGAATAGTACAACTCGAAAAGTCTCGTCTTTGTATCTAAATGGAGCTGTTGAAATCATCTTCACTAATAAAACAATAAATACAACAATTGCGAAAAACAACATTGCGAAAGCACCGCCAAACACCTCGATTAATGTATAGATGACCATTGTCATATCTGGTGGCTGTAACCACTCTGCTTGACCAGAGTCTGGGCTACCAAATACAACGGGCAAAATCAAATAAATAAGAGCCGGCAAGGCAAACGTCAAAGACAACTTAATCCAAGGCACTTTTCGCCACTCCCAAAAAAGAAAAACGCCTACAGCTTGTGACAGAATAAAAGGAACGGCAACAGGATGAGTCAAAACCATCAAACCATTAACGGTAGCCAACAAAATGAAGAATTTAAATTCTTTCCGACGCATCAACAGAAGAAAACTAAACACCGATGCTACCGACAGCAAAAGTAGCAATCCATAATTTCGTGTGATCTTCCCATACGCTAAGAAGAATGGATTAATGGTAAGCAAACCCGCACTGATCAATCCTACTTTCTTGCCGAAAAACTTTGCAGTGAAGCTATACAGTAGACAAACTGCCAACATACAGGTGAGAACGGTATGTAAACGAGTAACAAATTCGTGATCACCAAACAATCTGATCCAAGGCCAGAGTAAGAGGTAATAGAATATTCGGTTACCTCCAGATTGTTCCAATGCAAAGTAAAAACTGTTGAAATCAGTTGAGTTAATTACACTAAATATCTCATCCAACCAATAGCTTTGTTCCGATATGTTGATAATTAACAGCAAAAATGCAGTGAGCAAACCCACAGTTTGAATTAAATGGATGTAAGTTGAAGTAGAAGATATATGTCGCATGAAATTAGAAACTATTTGTGATAGGACTTTCTCTTGCAAGGAGCACTAATCCTGTCGCAGTGCGTTCGCGCAGTTGCTACACACATATTGAGCGAACGTCCTATGTGAGAAATACAGAGCAGATCAGATCGGTCTTTCTTGATTCGCTTTACAGAAATAGCTGAGCCTAATCAGCCAACTTATATGCAAAAACCAAATCATCCTCATAAACTAGACTACTTTGCATAGCATCTTGCCACAGAGTTTCAAGATCATCCGCCAAAAACACCCTATCAATAATGAGGAATTCAACCCCAATATTTTTTAATTCGTCTAGGGCTTCATCCATGTTATCTGGTGGATAAGGTGAGTTTTGGGAACTTAGTCTTGTGGCCAAAATAGTATTTGACTCAATAAACTGAAAAGTATCTTTTTCAGGTCTTGAAATCACACCGTTGGTCATTTTATGGCCGTGCAGGGTTTGCAAATACAAATAGTATTTATCGTTTTGTCTGGTTGATGGAATAATCGTGAGTACGGCTTCGTCCTCCACATCGTCCAGATACTGTGTAAAAAATGGCGAAATATTGAGCTCAACATGTGGGATTTGCGACACACCATATTCTGCAAAAAGCAGCATTGGAATCGCAATGGCCAAAATCTGTCTTGTTTTTGCAGCTACGATCTGCTTACTCAGGCCAATCCACCCGTAAGCAATTAATAAACTCAAGCCAATTGAAATCAAAATATTGAACCGATAGGTGTTGCGCAGAATTGGTGTGACTAAATAGGACCAAGGTAAAACAATGTCAAGGGGTTGCCCCATGATCAATGGGTTTGGCCCGATAGAGATTAAGTACATAGAGACGAGCAAAATGACCCAAATGCGAACACGACCGCCTGACTTACGAGAAAGAAGCATCAAATAGATCCCTAAAAAGCCAAAATAGATTCCCCGCTGCATCCACACAATCCAATGAGGAATGATGGGGGAAATGATATCAGCCACAATTGAAACTTCATTCGAGATTACAAAGCTACTGTTTCGATTCCCTAGAAAATCAACTAGAAGAGGATATTGGGTGGGGACGCACAAAAGCGCGCTGGTGATGGCAAAAATAATCAAAATCTTCCATGACGGCGATTTCCACTCTGCTGACAGCCAAAAGTAGCCGGTTAAAAAAGCAAAGTAAATCACCATCATAAAAAACAAGAGTGCACTGGTAATCGTTCCCAAAAACACAAAGAATCCGGCCAAAATGGCGTAGCTAGACTTATCCTCATCTATCGCCTTCAGAAGGAATAGGGTAGCCCATGGGAAGCACCAAATACTAAGCAAAACCGGGTGCGAGCTTTGATACATGGCGTGGGAGTTAAAGGCAAAGGCAATACCGGCTAAAATGGCAGCCACTTGATTCTTAGTCAAGTATCGGGCCAAGTGGTACATCGAGAACGCAATAAACGGATAGTTTAACCAGAGTGATATATTGTGAGCGGGCAAAGTACCGAAAAGGGGTTCTAAAAGGATAGCAATGGCTGAATTGAGATGGCTAAAGCTATGATAGGCAAGATTGGCAGATGAGGGGAAAAACATAAAATCTGTACGCCACAAACTCAACTCAGGGTTAGCAAGTGCCATTTTGGTCCACCAGTTAGCCCATGGATTGATGTAAATATCAGGATCGTGCCCAATCAATACATGATCTAATTGGGTCAAAATAGGCCAGCCTACGATGATGGATAAACACAGAAAAAGTGTAAAAACCGTAAGCTGTTCTGGAATTTGGTTTATCAGTTTTTTCATGAATAGCTACCAAAAATCAGGTGGTTAAATGCAGGCAGAAATGGTTTAAACTTGAAGACTTAAGGATGCTATTAATTATAGACAGTAGGCTACTACTTCTCTAAAAATATTCTAGTTATTAACTCTCATTCGGCCGTCTACACCCCCGGCAAAATCATAAATTGACCTTCGGCCGCATCTTTTCTCACCTCAATAGCAGCCTGATACTCATCAGAATTATAAAATTCTTGAGCAGCTTCAACGCTTGGGAATTCAAGCAAAACCATCCGCCTAGATTCTGGTTCACCTTCAAGGGTGACCGTCTCACCACCACGTGAAATGAACTTTCCACCAAATTTCTCGATGATAGCTGGGGTTAAAGCGATATATTTTTTATACTGATCCATGTCAGTCACATTGATTCGGGCCATGATATAAGCGGTCATTGTCTCTCCTTGTCTCTCTTTGGTACGCAAAATAATTCTGATTGTGGTGCAGGCGTACGAAGGGTACAGAAACTTTTTTTGACGGGCAACTACTGTGAAATCTCACAGCCAGCGTAGGTCCCTTGGATCAACCAAGCTGGATCATCTTGAATGTTGTTGAAACGAATTTCAACATGAATATGCGGACCAGATGACCGGCCGGTGTTCCCAGAATAGCCGATAAACTGACCTTGGCGCACCTCTTGTGCGGGAAACACATTGATGCCATTCAAGTGAGCATAGTAGGTCTCATACCCGTTACCATGGTCGATCACGATGAGGTTGCCATAGTCGTAGTAGCTTCCGGCCGCCCAGCTTGCGTAAATCACCGTCCCAGTGTCCATGGCGTAAACCGGGGTGCCTTCAGCTAAGCCAACATCCAAGCCACGGTGCCACGGATAGAAATATTGGGTCACACATCCGCGACGGACCGGCTGAACAAAGGTCCCCGTTCCAACCAAGGTGTTAGATGGCCGATTGCTAAGCTTAGGCGGTGTCCATGTAAATACTTCACGCACAGCACCCGGCACCATAAGCTCACTCCCCCGATAAACACGGAATGGAAATTCAAGATTATTGGGCTCATATCCAACGATGTCGTCAACAGATATGTCATATCGATCTGCAATCGATTCTAGTGTTTCACCATAGCTTACCTCATGCAAAACCCCATCAATCGGCAAAATACGTATTTGAACGCCGGCCTGTAGCTGGCTGGACTCATCACTTAAATTAGGATTACCACCCAGGATTGTTTCAGACTGAATTCCGAATTTATCAGCAATAATATTGGGTGTATCGCCACGCTGGATGGTGTAGGTAATGACATTATGATCCGGCCGCATACCGATCTGCATGATCGGGTTTAAGTCTGCGACCACGCTATCATCGGTTAAAACCGGGACATCTACCAAAGAACGGGTTGGGATAAGGTCCTCAGAGGCAACTTCTTCAGATATTTCTTCAGATTCAGGTGAGCTGCTTTCATCTGCTACAGTAGTCGCCTCTTGCTCGTCTTCGGCCGCTTCTGAGCCCACAAACGGGGCGATCGCTACCAAAAGAAGTAAGAAAAAACCCAGTAAACCCGCCAATATAACCCGAACTTGATTCGTCTGATTTAGCATACCTTTTAACCTAAGCGTGTTTTGCAGTTTGGATTCCCGCACGGCCGGAAAATGCTACCACAACGGCGAGATCACGTTCAATATTTGTTAGAAACTATTGATTTATAGGCCTCCAAGTCCGCTACCCTTCAGGTGTAACTCGCCGTGGATCGATCCACTCATCGACGTGCAGCCATACAATCCGGGCATATCTGAATATCCATGGGGCAGTAATCGCCACACAAACAATGGGTATTACCGTAATCCAAAATAGTGAAAGCCCTAAAACAATTGCCGTAATTAATCCCGGTAAAGCCACAATAGCGCCCAATATATACCCGATAAAGATTGACATAGAAAAGTAACCAGATTCCCGTTGGAAGCGAATATGGCAGTGATCGCAGGTCTCCTTCATGCGCCAAAATGTTTTAAAAATATGAGCCTTGTGACAGTGGGGGCACTTTCCCTGTAAAATCGACCGGAAATTCATAATGAAATGATAGTTGATGAGATGATAGAATGAGAAAAATCTGTTTCATTCTATCATCTCATCATTTTATCAATAATCATCCGCAGGATTTGCACGAACCAGACGATGACTGATCCAACATTTCATGTCGCACACATTCCCATCTACGGAGACGTGATCCTGTCACCCATGACCGGCTACTCTGACGTTCCCTACCGGGCTATTTGCCGTGAGTATGGTTCAGCCATGCACTACACGGAGTTTGTGCCGGTTGAGGCTTTGGGCAAGCATCGCGATCCACAAAACAAGTTTTGGAAACGGTTGGATAAACAGCCGGGTGAAAACCCGATGGTTTTTCAAATTTTTGGAAACGATCCCCAGCTAATCGTAGATGTCGCCCGAAGAATTGAATCTTTAGAGCCTGACATTATCGACATCAACATGGGATGTTCAACCCGACGGGTGAGCGGCCGCGGTGCAGGTGTAGGGATGATGAAAGACCCTGACGTCATCGCCCAAACCTTTCAGCTGCTCAATAAGCATCTGACTGTCCCCGTAACCGGCAAAATAAGACTGGGTTGGGAAGAAAACAAAAACTATGTTGAGGTCGGCCGCATCTTAGAAGATAGCGGTGCGCAGCTCGTGGCGATGCACGGCCGGACCAAAGAGCAAAAGTACACCGGTTATGCTGACTGGGATGCCATCGCTGAACTTAAACAATCGGTTTCGATCCCGGTCATTGGCAACGGAGACGTCATTGAGCCAGAAGACATAAACAGAATGAAGGCCTACACCGGCTGCGACGCTGTCATGATCGGCCGAGGTGCTATCGGCAATCCGTGGATATTTAGCCGCAGATCACGAGCAGACTTGACCTATGCCGAGCTGTTTGAAGCGATTCGCATCCATCTAATTGAAATGCTCAATTACCACGGAAACCCAAACGGATTGCTTTTGTTCCGTAAACACTTCAAAAAGTATGTGCAAAACATTGGGCCAATTGAGCAGATGATGGAAAATTTCATGCAGGCTCAAACGGCCGAGCGATTTGAGGAAGCACTTGCCCGGTGTGAAGAACCAATCCACCTTTCAGATAAAATCGGCCCAGCTCTGATTAAGCGTGAAGAATTTGAAGACTGCGCCGTACCAACTTAAATTTCCCAACAAAAACTTCTGAAATTTTGCTTTTAAAAGGCTAGATTTACAGGAAAATCAAACTTCAGAAGTTTCCCAAGTAGAGGATGATTCCCATGAGTTTTGAAATGATTGAATATGCTGTTGAAAACAGCGTCGCTACGATAACGTTCAACAGGCCGGAAGTGCTTAATGCACTCAATGACCAAATCACCCACGAAACCACAAAGGCGTTTAAAGCGGCCAAAAAGGATGGGGATGTGCGGGCCATCATCTTAACCGGAGCTGGCCGGGGGTTTTCTTCTGGGGCGGATCTGGGCAGTGGGGATTTGTTGAAAAATGCGCCAGAAGGCAAACCGCCCGGTGCAGGCGACCATTTAGCCAAGGTTTATCACCCACTTATTCAGCAAATCACATCAATCGAAAAGCCGGTCATCGGGGCGGTCAACGGCATCGCGGCCGGGATTGGCATGAGCGTAGCCTTAGCCACAGACATCCGCATCGTCAGCGACAAAGCGGCCTTTACCCTTGGGTTTGGCAAAATCGGTTTGGTCCCTGATGGGGGTGCTAGCTGGATTCTACCGCGCTTGATTGGTTACAACCGCGCTTATCAAATTTACCTGAGCTCTGAAAAAGTACCGGCCGAAACCGCTCTCGAATGGGGGATGGTCAATCAAGTCGTTCCCCATGAGCAACTTATGGAAGTTGTAGCAGCAACCGCAGCAAAATTGGCTTCAGGACCAACTATGGCATTTGGGTTAACTAAACGGGCCATGCGCCAAGCGATGGAACAGTCGTTTGCGAAAAGCCTGACTACAGAAGTTCATCTACAAAACTACGCTGGTAAATCTCATGACTTTGCGGAGGGGGTTAGCGCCTTTTTCCAAAAGAGAGATCCGAAGTACAAAGGAAAGTAAGTGAAGATATTAGAGGCTAGAGGTTAGATATTAGTGAGTATTTCTAACCTCTAACCTCTTACATCTAACCTCTAAAATGCATCACTTTATCACCATTGCGGGCAATATCGGTGTCGGAAAATCAACGCTGGTCAAGTTGCTGACAGAAAAACATGGGTGGGAGCCGGTCTATGAGGCGGTTGAAGACAACCCTTACTTGGCTGACTTTTATGGCGATATGCAGCGCTGGGCGTTTCAGTCGCAAATGTTCTTTTTGTCACGCAGATTGCAGCAGCACTATGACCTTCAGCAAAAATCTGGCAACATCATTCAAGATCGCAGTATTTATGAGGATGCTGAGATTTTTGCTCGTAATCTGTTTAATCAAAAAGCGATGAGCCAGCGGGATTGGGACACCTACCACAACATGTATCGGTCGATTGTGTCATTGCTTCAGCCGCCAAAACTGGTGGTTTACTTGCAGGCGTCTGTCGAAACCCTTCAGCGGCAAATTGCACATCGCGGCCGGGACTACGAAAAACAGATTGATCCAGCCTATCTAAAAAGCCTTAATCAACTCTATGAGAATTGGTTCAGCCAATTTAAATTGAGCCCTGTCCTTGTCATCAACACAGACAATCTCGATTACGTTCAATATGATTCCCATTTAGATAACATTTGGAACATGATTGATAGTCGACTGCACGGCCGGGATGTCCTCACCCTTTAGCCCGTCTATGAAAAAAGCCTTCGTTATTGTCGTCATGATCGCACTGGCTTTTGGCTGTGCTCCTCCAGAACCCACAACAGGCACCGGTCCCGGACTGGGCAATCGGCCAACAGCCACACCATCCCGCACGCCAAGGCCAACCAGAACACCAATACCTACAGCCACCTCGATTTTTCCAACCAATACGCCCACAATTACCCCAACTCCAACCAATACGCAAGAACCAACCCAGACGCCAACACCCACCATTCCCCCACCGACGGCTACGCCATTTCCAACCCCATCATATGACACGCTGGTATATGAAAACGAGCTGCTCCAGATTAAGTTTGAAATGCCAAGCAATTGGAAAGTAGATGAAGATTTAGATGTCAGTGGCATTCTACAAATTGCCGATTCGGCCGAAACCTTTTTCTCTGGCTCAACCAGACGCGGAGCATTAATAACGATCAGCGGTATACCTGAAGTCTCCGCTAGCCTGACCGAGTGGGTCACTGTTGTCACAAGTACATTCAACGAAAACTATCTACTCGATGGTCAGACCAGCCTGACCACACCCATTAACATCAACAATTATGAAGGATTGCGCGTTGAGCAGCGGGGAAGTTATACCATTGTTGACCCGCCAGAGCCGATTGTGCTTAAAATTGTCGCATTCAGGCACAACGGATGGCTGGTCACGGTTGCGGCCGGTTCGCGCGCAGACCAGTTTGATGAAGTCAATGAACCATTTGAACAGCTTATTCAAACGCTTGAAATCACGGCCGTTGACACTTCATCTGACAGCGATTAGTATGTTGGCTAAAACTATTTTAGGGGCTAGGCGTATCGGCTTACAGGAGAAAATGTATATATGAATTTTAATGATCAACCAGACCAATTTGGCTACTACAATGAGACTGAGCTTGCTCAAGCCTTGCCGGAAGCAATGCTGCGCGTTTACAACTGGATGGGGCTTGGATTGTTACTCACAGCGGCCGTAGCTTGGTTCTCTCAAGATCTATTGCTCTCTGTTTTGGAGGCATTCCCATACGCACTTATCGTTGCATTTGTGATTGAGATTGGCATTGTTTGGTGGTTAAGCGCTCGCATCATGACGCTTGATCCAGAAGTTGCTCTGGCCGGATTTCTAGCATACGCGGCCATAAACGGCTTTACGATGGCGTTTGTCTTTTTGGCTTATGAACTAGGCAGCGTCGGCCTCGTATTTGGGATCACAACCGGCATGTTCTTCGCCATGAGCGTTATCGGTTACACCACTAAGATGGATTTATCCAGTTGGGGCAGCTATTTAATGATGGGTGTTATCGGCATCATTATCGCCTCGATTGCCAACTTCTGGTTGCAAAGCCCAGTCCTCTACTGGATTGTCTCATACGCTGGCGTTGCTATCTTCTTGGGCTTAACCGTTTACGACACCCAAAAAATCAAGAACATGACAATCCAAGCGCTTGCCTCTGGAAATGAAGATGATTTAAAACGGGTCGGTGTTCGCGGGGCACTCAGCTTATATCTCGACTTCATCAACTTGTTCATTTTCTTGCTCCGTATTTTTGGGCGCAGACGATGAGAGAAATTAAAAGAGAGATCAGAGAGAAAAGATTGCTGGATTTACCAGCGGGTTCATCTCTACTCTTTTTTCTAAACTCTCTACTTTTTTGTAAAATATTTTGACTTCCCAGATAAACTTTGTTAAATTTCCGACCGCTATGATTTATTCAATTGCAATCGAAGCAAAGAAGAGCAAGAAGCGTCCCCAGACCAGCAGGTCCGGTTGATTTTGCTTGCTTCGAATCACAGCGTTTAAAAAGCAAACCCAAGCCCGCCGGACTCCCGGTGGGCTTTTTTTTTGTTAAAAATTAAAACACAAGACCTTTCAGGTTTTAAAAACCTGAAAGGTCTAAAGAAAAATTATTTTAGGAGAGAAATACCATGAATACAGAATGTCCAGAATGTGGCGGAACGATTGAATTTGAAGATAACCCGATGGAAGGGGAAATTATTGAATGCGAAGAGTGTGGTGTCGAACTAGAAGTGGTTGGTCTCATCCCGCTAAAAGTTGAAATTGCGCCTGAAGTTGAAGAAGACTGGGGCGAATAAAGTAGAGGGATAAGATTAGAGAGAAGAGAGGAGATTTAGACACTTCCCTCTCTCTTCTCACTACTCTTTACTCTTGTCTTCATTATGAAAATAGCACTCTTACACTCACGCATCCGAACAGAGGAAAAGCTGCTAGTGAAAGCGATTGAAAACGCTGGAATCGACTTTGACCTCATTGACATGCGCCGAGTTCACTTCGACCTTGAGAACCCAGATCCATGGCAACAGTATGACGTCGTTATGGAACGCTGTGTCAGCCATTCTCAGGCGATGGCAGCCCTTCAAATTTTTAATATGTGGGGCATTCCTACAGTCAACAATTACGATGTCGGCATGATTTGCGGGGACAAAATCCATACATCACTAGCGTTGATGATGAACAATGTCCCCACCCCAAGCGTGCGGGTAGCCATGGCTCAAGACACCGCGATTGATGCGATCAACGAGATGGGCTACCCGGCCGTCCTTAAACCCGCCACCGGCTCATGGGGGCGTTTGCTAGCCCGCGTTGATGATCAAAATGCGGCCGAATCCATCATTGAACACAAAATGACGTTGGGCAGCTACCAGCACTCAATTATCTATGCGCAAGAGTACATCGAGAAGCCCCAGCGTGACATCCGCACCTTTGTGGTGGGTGATGAGTGCATTTGCGGCATCATGCGTGAGAGTGACCACTGGATTACCAACACCGCGCGCGGTGGAAAAGCCAGCAACTGCCCCATCAATGATGAGTTAGCTGAGATTTCAGTTGCGGCCGCGCACGCGGTTGGGGGCGGCATCCTGGCCATTGACGTCATGGAGACGCCTGAAGGCGGTTACACCATCAACGAAGTCAACTACACCATGGAATTTAAAAACAGCATCGCTCCAACCGGTGTGGATATTCCAGCCCGCATGATTGACTATGTGGCGCAAGTTGGTGAGGGAATGGCCATTGGCCAGTAATAAGTTAAAAGTAGAACGTGTAAAGTGGGAGGTTCCACTTCATACTTCTCACTTCTTACTTAACACTTCAACCTTATGACTAAAAGTGTAAGCATCATTGGTGGAACAGGCTATACAGGTGGCGAACTGCTCCGCTTGCTGATTCCGCACCCAGAAGTGACGGTAAAACAGGTCACCAGCCGAAGTGAAACCAAACGGTTTTTGCGCACGGTACACCCGAACCTGCGCGGGCAAACCAATCTCAAATTTGTTGATCCGGCTAATCTTGAGCCGTGCGACATTTTGTTCTTGTGCATGCCCCATGGCAGAAGCGCGGCCGACATTGCAAAATACGCGGAGATGGCTGAGCAGATAATCGACCTGTCGGCCGATTTTCGTTTAAGCACCCCTGAACAATATCAGCAGTGGTACAACTGGGAGCACCCTACCCCGGATTGGCTCAGCAAATTTGTGTATGGATTGGCAGAAACCCAGCGTGAGGCGTTGCGAACGGCCAGATACGTGAGCGGGGTCGGCTGTAACGCGACGGCGACCAACTTGGCGTTGCTACCTTTGGCACGCGCTGGCGTCATTGACAAAGCCATCGTTGAAGTAAAGGTGGGCTCATCAGAGTCGGGCAACAGCCACAATGCAGGCAGCCATCATCCTGTGCGCTCAGGCGCAATGCGCTCGTTTGCCCCCAC
>JBCCSO010000039.1:0-17404 GCA_039199965.1 Chloroflexota bacterium
ATTGATTTTACTAGCCGGACAGGTTGGGATATTTATCAAAATCACACACAACTGTCCGGGTATCGCAGTCCAGTGCGTGGCACTACCTGCAATAGGCCTTGGTATGCCTCCGTTGTACTAGAGAGTGCCATGTACTGTTGGCGTTATCGCGATGATACCTGAATAGTCACAATCACGTACTCCAGCAAAAACTTAACGGCTAATCAAACATCGTTTGTAAATTGACATCCTACTAAACCTCTACTATGCCAATCCTAAAACCACGCGAACGCAGGCATCTGCGCACCCAACAAGCGATTTCAGACGCTATCTCAAACTCCTGTCAGAAAAAGGCGTCAATTGGGTGTCGTTGCACGCCATCGCCTAGAAAATTGACTACAGCCCGGCTGGACTGTATGAATCCTTCGACAGCAAAGAAGATATTGTGCGTGCGGTTTGTGATCAGAGCCATTTGAAATTGGCAGAAGCGATGGGACGAGTAGACGGCGACTTGCCTTACCTTCAGTATCTGCGCGGTCTGGGACAGGCATATCAGCACTTTGCGCGCAGCAGCTACACATTTAAAACGCTTTCTGTTAGTTGGACTATTCAACATGCCCTTTACTGCTACCTCAGGCTCTAATCGATTGGGTGTTGCGCTACAGAAAATGCTCGTAGGGTTCCCTCAGTTTCATGGCAAACAGGCGGCACAGGGGCTAAATACACCAGAGATATTGCAAAGACGACCATGGTGCGTCACTCAACTACAGGCCGGAATGCTTGGGCGGCCTGCGGTTGAGACTGCAAAAATAATCGATGCGGTCATTTTGCAAGCAGATGATGTGACAGAACTCATCAGTCGACTGCAGGTTCCGGCCATTGCTATCATGGGCGAATCTGATTACGTAGGACCGCTGCTCCATATCTCGTCAAACATTTTGCTGGGCGTTCACGTCACCCCACACGAATCCCCAGAAGAATCGTCGTGCTCAATTCTGGGGGTAGTCCGGCTCGTGGAAAAGCAGGCCGTTTCTGGCTAGAAACCAGAACCAAGGTCAGAGAATAGCAGGAAAAGTCCCAGCACAAAAAATAGGATAGACCCTGCTGCAAAAATAATGATTGAGGTCCAATAGGCCCGTTTAGAATGATGGTTGGCGCCACTAGGTGCTATCGCTTTTTGTAGTGAGTCCGGTGCATCTGGCACATAAATTTCAATATCGTCATCTGCACGGCCCCAGTTTGGCTGCCTATTTTTGATGTTGTTGAAAAGACCAAAGCCGATGACAATCGTCATCAAAATGAAAGCTGCCCCTAGCCAGCGTAGGTTTTGGCCGAAGACGGCCCCTATCATAGCTACCATAAAAATGATAAAACCGACACCGATGAGCCAGTCTGCTTTTGTTGGTTCTTTATTTTTGGAGGACATAGGAAAATTATGGATTTAGAAACACTTTTTTCAATTAGCAATTTAGTCATTATGCCGTTTTGGTTTTTGATGATCGCCCTACCATTTTGGTCGTGGACCCAGCGCATCATGCAAACCTACTGGCCGATTGTGTTGCCATCTCTGTTTTACGTGTACTTTCTGCTGTTTGGCGGCGGAGTGGGTTCGGCCGAAGGGATGGCAGAGCTGATGAACCCTAGTGCTGAAGGAATTGCTTTTTTACTGGGCAACCCGGCCGGAGCCGCTACGGGCTGGGCCCATTTCTTGGCCTTTGACCTGTTTGTCGGCCGGTGGGTGTATCTTGAAGCCCGCCAGTCTGGCACGCCATGGTGGGTGAGCAGCCCAATCGTCTTTTTCTGCTTAATGCTGGGACCGGTTGGTTTTCTGCTGTGGTTTATTGTACGCATGTTTCGGCCGGTTCCTGAAGTTGCGCAAATTCATTCTAAACCAGCTTAGACAATTCAGAGTTCCTGTTTTGGGGGAAATAGGCCCATAAAAAAAGGCGAGTGACCAAATTGATCACTCGCCTTTCAAGTTTGCGCTTATGAAAACCTCGCAGTTTTTTTACGTTTCAACTGCCTGAATCAAGCAATTGAAACCCGCGAGATTTGGGAGCTGAATTATTCACCGGCGATTGAAGGTGGAATCAAGACTGTATCGATCACATGGATTTTACCATTTGAAGCCAAAATGTTAGCGGTGGTGACTTTTGAATTGTCGTTCAAGTAGATGTCATCTTTGAAGACTTTGATGCGTACATCTTCACCATTCAACATAGTTGCTGTACTGAGAGTAGCTGCGATATCTGAGCCAACGTCGCCAGATACAACGTGGTAGAGCAATACCTCACGTAGAGCCGCTGGATTAGCCAACAAGCTGTTCAAAGTTGAAGCTGGCAATTTAGCAAACGCTTCGTCGGTTGGAGCGAATACGGTGATGAAGCCGCTTTCGTCAGCTAACGCTGGTACCAAGCCAGCTACTGAAGCTGCGGTTACCAAGGTGTCAAAGCTACCGTTACCGCTAGCGATCTCTGCGATGTTTGGCAGGTCAGCGCGAGCGCTCGAACTTGAACCACTTGTTGTGTCTGAAGAACTGCTCTCATCAGCGGCGGCACCTGCAATTGAAGGCGGGATCAAAACGGTGTCGATCACGTGGATGCGGCCGTTTGATGCGATAATATCTGCACCAGTTACTTTTGAATCATCGTTCAAGTAGATGTCGCCTTCAAATACTTTGATGTTCACACTTTCGCCTGACAAAGTTGCGGCTGAGCTGAGTGTTTTTGCCGTTTCTGAACCTACGTCACCAGATACAACGTGGTAGAGCAGCACGTTTGCCAACTGAGTTGGGTTTGCCAACAAGCTGTTCAGGGTTGCTGCTGGTAACTTAGCGAAAGCTGCATCGGTTGGAGCAAATACAGTGATAAAGCCGCTTTCGTCAGCCAAGGCTGGTACCAAACCTGCTACTGAAGCAGCGGTGACTAGTGTATCAAAGCTACCGTTGGTACTTGCGATTTCAGCAATATTTTGGAAGTCTGCACGGGCGGCATCTGTTGATGTAGAGCTGGTTGGGGCGGTCTCGGCTGCCGCAGAAGCGGCCGCAACTGAAGGTGGAATCAACACAGTATCAATGATGTGGATACGGCCATTTGATGCGATAACATCTGCACCGGTCACTAGTGAGTCATCGTTCAAGTAAATGTCGCCTTCAAATACCTTGATACGCACATCTTCACCATTTAGGGTGGTCGCGCTGCTCAGAGTTTTTGCGGTGTCTGAACCAACATCACCTGATACAACGTGGTAGAGTAGAACGCTTTGGAGCAAATCGCGGTCGGCTAATACAGCATTTAGGGTCGCTGGTGGCAATTTTGCGAAAGCTTCGTCGGTTGGTGCAAAAACGGTAAGTTTGTCGCCGGTTGCATTGTTTACTGCGTCAACCAATCCCGCTTGGCTAAGAGCACTTACAAGTGTGTCGAATGAATCGTTGCTTGATGCGATGCCTGCGATCGTGGGTAAATCTTCACGTGAAGTGTTCACAGCCCAAGCAGTTGAAATAGAACTCAGCAACAAAATGGCTGAAAATATAGCAAAAAGTTTTAATCTGTTTACTTTGAACATTTTAATCTCCGTAACATTTTTTTTAATGACCAGCGTGCAGAATGAACTTTTGCACTAAGCAGAAGTAGTTTTGAAAATTTGTTGGTAACAATTCTGGTCGGGTTTTTAATTTTGAAGATCTGGCCTAATCTTCAAAACCTTGACACATCTGGTGTGTTGGCCAAGACGACAACAGTTGTGTCAGGGTTATGTGGGAAATTACGCCCCCCTTTTTGTTTTGTACTCATTTTGTCCAGCTTTTAGCTAAAAAAACAGAATTAACGTAAGAAATCAGGACCAAGCACTGCATCCATCTAACATTTGTCTAACTTTTTCATAGGTATTTAAAGGCTCATTTGCGTGGTTTAGAGCCAAGAAAGGTAAAAAATCACTTTTTCCATCACTGGTCCCTGTTTTTATTTCAAGCAAACTCAAGCAATTTTTCAGCGTTAGAAACGGATAAACATGCAGGTATTGTGAATATAGTCAGCCAAATTCAGATCAGCATTTGACTGACAGCATAGCTACTTTGCTTAAGATTTGGGATGTTTAGAATGGTTTGTGCAGTCCTTACCTTTGGGCAGTTCCGGCGGCCGGTAGCATCCCTCTTATTGAATCAAGTCGAAGACTACAACCTACCCCATTTAGCCAACAAGGAAATTGAGCCCCCACAAAATAGACATCCCAATTAGGATCGTTAGGAAAAGATTGCGGGTCCACCAAGCACAAATAATGGCACACACGCCTGCAATGAGTCGATTGTTTCCCAACGAAAGATCGGCCGCGCCATCGCTTAAAATAAGAAAGGGGGTGATCAGAGCAAACAAAACGGCCGGAGGCGCATAGTCTAAGATTTGTCGCACTACGGGGGGCAGATCATACCGTCCTGCAGCAAGGATAAAAGAGACGCGCAGTGCAAATGTGACGGCGGCCGTTAGGACGATCATGATCAATAAATTAAACTGATTCAACTGATTCCTCCTCGCGGCTTTGGGGATGGAAGAATTTCTCTTCAGCAAAACCGGCCAGCATTCCAACCACAGCTGCAACCACCAGCCCTAAATTCAGAGGCATTCCGGCCGCAACAATTGAAAGTACGCCGCTTACCACAGCGGCCGTTAGCGAAGCTAAACTCTTGATATTGGGAACCACCATCGCAATTAGCATTAGCGGAATCGCAAAATCCAGCTCCCAACTTTCAGGAATACGGGTCCCGAACCATGCCCCAACAGTGGTAGAAATCACCCAGATTACGCCTAGAGGGGCGGCGCTTCCAGCGTAATACCACTTCATCCGCTCTAACGGCAGGTCCGGTTCAGATTCATACCGTGCCCAAGTAAAAGCAAAAGCTTGATCGGTTAAAACAAAGCTCACAAATAATTTCCACTTGAGCGATAGCTCTCTAAATCTATGGGACAAGCTGGCGCTGTACATCATCATGCGCAAGTTGATCACCAACACGGTCAATATGATGATAGGTAACGCGGCTCCGTTGTCTACGAGCTGCATGGCGGCCAGCTGAGCGGTGCCTGCATAGACTAAAAGTGAGTTCAAGACAGCCGTACTGGGCCAAAATCCGATATCAACGGCAACGACCCCCATCAGCATTCCGAAGGGGATGGCGGCTGGTAAAACTGAGGTGAGATGTTTAGCCCCCAATAAAAATTCTTCTCTTGCAACACTCATTCTCAAATTATCTACAAGACAAATTGAAAAGGCTCATGCACTGCTGAAATTCATGCAAAGCAAACAGTGATCCACCCACCTGCAAGATTTTAGGGCTCCATTTATAAGCAGGGAGACCATTTGTCCCAATATCGCAACTTCTTAACAACTAGACTTTACGCTTATGTCATATCAAATTTTTCAGGAGATATGACATGTATAAAAAAACAATTTTTTCAATAATGATTTACCTCGTTGCCCTAAGTTTGTTAAGCGGTTGTGGAGATGCTCCAGCTAGCGGGCTTCCTATCGGTCAAACCAATGACAGGGATACCACAAATGTGGTGATTGAGCTACCTACGCAAGCGGCCATTGCCAGTGCGAACATCGCAGAAAAGGTGGAGCAGATTTCAGATAATGAAGAGGCTTTGACTGAACTACAGGTGACGGTCGAGGCTTTGGCAGAAACTGTTGCAAATTCAAATGCGGCCGAAGCCATTCCTACCATGGTGGAGATGGTACCAGAAGCGGCACCAACGGCCGTAACTGAGGTTGTTGAGGCTATACCAACCGCGATACCTACCATTGTAGAAGCTGCGCCAACTGCAATTCCCACCATCGTTGTGACAAACAAAGAGACGCTTGAGCAAAAGTTTAGCTCTGTCATGCCTGATGAAAATGGCCAAGTTACTGTGACTGTCACACAAGATGAAATCAATCGGGTCCTACAATCTCAACCGAGTCTAGGGAATGCGCCCGTTTCTGGGATGATTATTTTATTCACGAACGGAACCATCGTTTTTGAAGCAGATATAACTCAACCGCGCGAAGGCCGTTTAATTGTCACCTTTGTTCCATATGTCAGCAATAACACCCTGCAATTTGATGTGGTTGAGGCCAGCCTTGGAGGTGTCCGAATTCCACCGGCCGCCCTGTCAACGGCCGAAACAACCCTCAACACGACCATTGGGGAAGCAGCAAATCAAATGCCCAGCCATGTAACACTAACTGACATCATCATTGGTGAAGGGTACATGACCATTCTTGGCCAAATCCAAAACTAACAAGAGGCACATGATGCTCACACAACAAACAAATCAAACCGATTTTAACCATGGTTTTTCCGGACCCAGCACCACTCAAATCTTATGGAATCAGGCATTTAAGCGCCAGAAGCCCCTCGATCTGGTTAGCCAGCTCCATAACAATCACGGCCCGCTCGTGCGACTCAGCATCGGAAAACGAACAACTTGCTTCATCAACGATGCGGATCTAATTAGACATATTCTGCTCGACAACAACAAGAATTATTTAAAGCAACCGGTTGGGTCTGTAGAAAGTCCCCTGCTGGGCAATGGATTACTAACCAGTGAAGGCGATTTCTGGAGACGGCAGCGACGTTTGGCACAACCGGCCGGAACCTCCCACCGATTCGCATACATTCCGTTTGGAGGTGGGCCAAGATTGTGTATTGGCCTGCAGTTTGCGATGCTAGAGGTGACAATTATTTTGGCAATGGTGATCCAAAGATACAATGTACGCCTCTCTTCTTCTGATCCACTACCTACACCGGAAACCGCTATCACACTCCGGCCGAAAGGTGGCGTATGGGTCAAAATATCCAAGAAATAGTTTCTTCTAAAGCAATCCGATGATTCAGAAAAAAGTACTTATCATTGAAGATGAACGGAAAATTGCACGGGGCATTCAAACCTATCTTGAGGATGCCCAGTTTCAAGTGCTAAAAGCTTACACTGGTCAAACAGGATTAAGTTATGCTCAATCAGAGCGGCCGGACCTGATTATTCTTGATCTAAATTTGCCTGATCGGCACGGGCTTGACGTTTGCAAAACAATCCGTGGAGATCGACGGCCGATGGTGGCGAATGTACCCATCATTATGCTCACAGCAAATACCACTGAAACCGATAAGCTAACGGGCTTGGGTGCAGGAGCCGACGACTATGTAACCAAGCCATTCAGCCCGCATGAGCTGGTAGCACGTGCGCAGGCCATCTTTCGCAGGCTTGAGCGATTAGACAATCTAAAAACGATTCTACAAGATGGTGATTTGGTTGTTGATGTAGAGGGGCATTCGGCCACGCTTAAAGACCAAAAGCTAGACCTGACTCCCAACGAGTTTGCTGTGCTGGTCGCCCTAATGCGTCATCAAGGAATGGTGTTAACGCGTGATCAGCTGATTGAAGAGGCATTTGGACATGAATATGAGGGCAAAGGGCGTACAGTCGATGTCTATGTGCGCTACCTAAGGCGTAAGATTGAACAAGCTGGGGACGAACCTAGCCGTATCACAACGGTGTTTGGCGTCGGCTATAAATATGAAGGCTAAAATTCTCCAACGCATCCGACTGCGACATAGGCTATTTTTAGCCTTCTTCATTGTGATCGGTCTTTCACAAGCCTTGGTTCTCACATATGCTGCCTTTTCATCTGTCAACGATATCGACAACCCAGCCCAATTGGTAAGCAGACGCTATGCTATTGAGTTTGCCCCGGTGTTTTCCTTTAGCTACAGGGCAAATGAAGATTGGGGACAAGCTGAATTATTGATTGATGAGATGATGAAAAATTCATCTCGAGAGATGCTAAATGATAATGATGAAAGTTTTTTCGAAGTCATCAACATGCCTCAGCCCTTTCGAATCAATCGAATTATTTTGTTGGATGCTTCTGGTGAAATTGTAGTTGATAGTCAGCGTGATCCAGCATCGGCCGAAGCCCTATTCCCTAACGCGGTCCCTTTATTAGATGAAGATGGGAGTCAGATCGGTTCCCTCATTATTGGTTCAGGGTTTAATGCTGATTTCATCCTTGAAATTCAACAGGGTAGCCGACAAGCATTTATAGGGATTTCTCTCTGGGCCACCGTGATTTCAATTATTCTGAGCCTGATTTTAAGCTACCGTTTGTCACAACCTTTGCGAAAGCTCCGTCAAGCGGCCGCAACGCTGGCAGATTCTGGTGAGGTCGAGGAACTGCCTATTACTCGCTATGATGAAATTGGGGAATTAACCGCCATCTTCAATGAAATGTCCGGCCGGATTCAGCACCAGCGCCACCTGCGCCAACAAATGGTAGCGGATATCGCCCATGAGTTACGCACCCCATTAAGCGTCATGAAAATCGAGCTGTCGAGCCTAGTCGATGGACTCCAAGATCCGGCCAATGTAACGGTTTCGCTGCAGCAAGAAATCGACACACTTGAAAAACTCATTGGCGATCTTAATTTATTGGCCCTAGCAGATGCACAGGAGCTCAAACTCGACCTTCGGGAAATTGATGCGGCCGATTTTTTGACCCAAGCCACCCGACAGTGGGAACAGCCTGCTCACCAGCACGGCATGACCATCAACTTGATATTGCCACATAACCATGAAATTTTAATTCAGGGGGATGAACGTCGCCTCTATCAGGTGCTCAGCAACTTGGTAAACAATGCTTTCAAATATGCGGCCGATAACCCCAAACTCGAAATTTCTCTAGTCGAAGTTAATGACAAAACGATTCAATTCAGAGTGCGTGATTTTGGATCGGGCATTCCTCCCGAAGACATTCCTTATCTATTTGATCGCTTTTATCGGGTAAAAGGAAATCAGGTGCTGGAAGCCGGAGGCTCTGGCTTGGGGCTAGCCATTTCAAAACGATTGGTTGATTTACATGGGGGCAGGATTTGGTGTGAGAGCAAATTAGGAGAAGGCAGCCAGTTTGTTGTTGAACTTAGTCAGGGCCAAAATAGGAACGAAAACAATCTTACAGCGTAAAGATGATTCAATCGTTCTGTCTTTCTGAGTGTTGATTTAAAACAGGAGAATATATGAAGGCTAAAATTTTCAATTTGTTATTCGTACTCTTTTGCGTAGCAATTGTTGGCACAATGATCGCATTTTCAGTTAATGTGTTATGGATTGTCTTGGCAGTTTTAGTTTTAGGCTACATCGGCTGGGGCACTTTTAATTTTGGGATGCCGATCGCGGTTTCAAAACCGATTGAGCCAGAATCAAACGATGAAAACGACATCGAAGCCAAACGAAATAGGAAAGCTAGAAGGGTCTGGTTATGGCATCAGACACGTTAAGCGTCCTCGACTAAGGCAACCAAGTTTTCCACACATCTTTATTCGCCTCAATCCAGTGTTCGGCCGCCTTTGTGGGTGTAATCTCATCCTCTTTGATTTCAGCCAGCATCCCAATTTGATCGTCAAGCGTCAGCTCCATGTTGCGAATAAATGTATAAACGGCCGGAGCCTCAACCGCTAGCTCACCCCATACAATCTTGAATAGCAATTCATCCGGATAGGCACAATCAACCGCGGCCGGAACATCATGACAACCGGGGTAATACTCAGGCAGCTCAACTTCGGTTAGCTCATGCTCTGCATGAATCACATGGGGGGTCCACAGATAAAATAATATCGGCCCTTCCCGGTCGATGGCCGCTTCGACACCCGCCAAAATTCCCGGTTCAGACTCCGCGTAAATCACTTCATACGGTAATCCAAGATTGCTAATAATCGCTTCTTCATGCGTGCGGTCTTGACGGCCGGGGCCTAAAATTTGCCCTTTGTCACCGGTTTCAGCCGTTGAGAAATAATCAGCAACTTCAGGCTCCATCAGCCCTTCCCAAGTGACCGCTTGCGGATATTCTTCAAGCACATAGTCCGGCACAAACCAGCCAATCCGGCCGACTGGCCCTAACAGACCTGCATAAGCCACCGTCCGCTGCTTTTCAATAAACTCCGAAATATTATCAACATGGCCGGATGGCCATATCTCTAAACTAACGTGGGCATCACCCTGCGCGATTTCTGACCACTGAGCGTTTTCATCTAAATTAACCAGCTCTGTCTCAAACCCTAACTCAGACTCAATTAACTGCTTAGCAACCTCAGCATTAACCTGTGAGGAACCCCAATTATTCTGCACAATCACAATCTCGATCTTCTCTTCTGTCGCTTCAGCCTCTCCACATCCAGCTAGAAGAAAAATAGCGAATATGACAAGCATGCAGGTTTGACGCTTTGAGAAATCCTTTGGCTTGCTCTTAAGGCTGAAGGCCGTAGTTTTTAGCCGCTGGGATTTATCCCACAGGCGATGGATCGTCGTAAATGAACAGGCAGTGGTCATTTAATCAGTATAGCATCGGCCGATTATCGGCTGAATATGCTCTTGGTCATAAAGGCCTCAACAGTGAATTCCTTAAGCGAATTGTGCATATATTTCACCTGTATGAAGCCATCGGGCTAAAATAGTCAACTTCTCACTTAGTGAACCAGAAAAACAGGGATGGATCAGAGGTACTCATGACACTCGTAATGAAGTTTGGGGGGACGTCTGTTGGTAGTGCAGATGCAATGCGACAGACGGCCGAATTAATTGAAAAGTTTAAAGCGGATTGGGGCAGCGTCGTGGTTGTGGCATCAGCGATGGGGTCTAAACCGATCAAGGTGACTGATCTTTTATTAAATGGCTCTAAGGCCGCCCTCAAAGGAAACATGGATGAGGTTGAAGCACTCCTACCTCAGCTGCGCGAAATCCACTTTGAAGCGATTGAATCATTGGTTCCGGCCGGTGATAAGCAAAAGGCTCTGAAAACCGAAATCGATGACTTTCTAAGCCACTATCAAAACATCTGCCATGCCATATCGTTTTTAGGCGAGATCTCACCTCGTGCATCAGACGCGATTGGGGGCATGGGTGAACAGATGAGCGTTCGCATTTTGGCCGCTTACATGGGGGAGCGGGGTACCCCAGCAACTGCTATCGATGCAACAGAGCTGATTGTGACTAATGCAAACTTCCAAAACGCAACGCCGCTCATAGATGAAACGAACGCCAAGACATCTGCAAGATTACTGCCCTTAGTTAGCGAAGGAGTGACCCCGATTGTGACCGGTTTTATTGGCGCAACCGTTGATGGGGTTACGACAACGCTTGGGCGCGGCGGCTCAGACTACAGCGGATCGATTATCGGCCGTGCGATTCAAGCAGCCGAAGTTTGGATTTGGACCGATGTTGACGGGGTCATGTCGACTGATCCTCGTTTGGTCCCAGACGCTCAAACTATCCCAGAACTCACCTACCGTGAGGTGTCTGAGCTGGCTTATTACGGAGCCAAAGTGCTTCATCCGCGCACCATGCGGCCGGTTATGGAAGATGGCATTCCGCTACGGATCAAAAACACATTTAACCCCGATTACCCCGGAACGGTTATCGTCAAAGAACGCGAGGTTGGCAACGGCAATGTGCGGGCCGTAACCGCCATCCGTGATTTGAGCTTGGTCACCATCGCGGGCCGTGGGATGCTGGGCATTCCCGGCGTAGCGGCACGCAGCTTTAAGGCCGTGGCTAATGAAGAAGCCAGCATCTTGATGATTACACAAGCCTCTTCTGAGCAGTCAATCTGCTTTGCTCTGCCAGATGGAGATGCCATAAAAGTCGTTAATGCGCTGGAGGATGAGTTTGCGTCAGAAATCAAATTCCGCGACATTGACCAGATCGAAGCCAAGTCAGACATGGCAATTATCACCGTTGTAGGCGCAGGAATGCAGGGACAGCCGGGTGTTTCGGCCAAAGTCTTTAGTGCATTGGGGGGCGCCAATGTCAATATTATCGCTATTGCTCAAGGTTCTTCAGAGTGCTCAATTAGTGTTACAGTTGAAGACTCCCAAGTTGCAGAAGGAATTATAGCAATTCACAAAATGATTGTGACGCAGGATTAGATCACTCGCATAGACAAGCAGATAAAAAAGAGTCTTGGCCAAAAACCAAGGCTCTTTTTTATTTGAAACAATCTGCTGCTGATATTACCTTACGCACCGCTCATGACGATGTCGTGGACTTCAGCTTCAATTTCTGGCTGTGGCACATCACGCCCGACCGCTTGAGCGATGGCGCGCATTTCGGTGACCAGCTCAGCAAACTTCTCTGGTCGCAGAGATTGACGGCCGTCTGACCAAGCTTGGTCTGGTTCAGGATGAACCTCTAAGATCAAGCCATCTGCCCCGGCCGCAACCGACGCTTTAGAAACTGCGCTGACATATTCTGACTTGCCAGTACCGTGGCTTGGGTCAGCAATAATCGGCAGATGGGAAAGCTGCTTGAGGATTGGAATTGCGTTGATATCAAACGTGTTACGGGTTTCCGTCACAAATGTTCGAATACCGCGCTCGCATAGCATGACTTTGTGATTTTTGTGCTGCAAAATGTACTCGGCTGCCAACAACCATTCTTTGATGGTGGCGGTCATGCCGCGCTTGAGCAACACGGGCATCATCGACTTTCCAGCTTCATTTAAAAGTGGGTAGTTTTGCATATTACGCGCCCCGATCTGCAGAACATCTGCGTAATCGGCCACAAGCGGAACCAGCGCCGGTTCCATCACCTCGGTTACAACCGGCATACCGGTTTCTTCCCGAGCTTCTGCCAAGTAGCGTAGCCCCTCTTCACCTAATCCTTGGAAAGCGTATGGTGACGTGCGGGGCTTGAAAGCACCACCCCGAATCATTTGCGCACCAGCTTCTTTGCACGCGTGCGCAATCTCTATCATATGACTGCGCCCTTCTACTGAACATGGGCCGGCCATAATGACCAAGTCTTTACCCCCAACGGTAACAGGGCCTATGTTAAATTCTGTATTTTCTGGCTTAAATTCGCGACTGGCGGACTTGTAAGGTTTCGTGATTGGTACCACTTTCTCTACTCCAGCCATCCGGCCAATTTGAAAACGATCAATCGAAGTGCCATCACCAATTACGCCAATAACGGTGCGCTCAGCCCCAATAATTGGATGAACTTGGCATCCAGCTTCTTCAATGCGTGCCATGATGGCATCTATTTCATCCGCCGTAGCGGTAGTTTTCATAACTAGAATCATGCTATTTCTATTTCCTAAGTTTTAGATTATTCCACCTTCTATTTTTACAATGTACATAGAAGTATTATAAAATTTTGAATTTAAATTAAGTGCAATTAGTCATCCCATTCGAGACCGTTGCTTTGGCTAACCGTTATTGACGTGCCGTTGAAAATATGATCTTTGCTCAACTTATCAACGGGCATCACTTGAATGAGCCCTTTATCGAGCAAATAGGTGGTCATATCGCTGTCTTTGATGGGGGGGACGTGCATTTTGTCCGGCCGGAGTTTGACCGTTTCACCCAAGTAGATGTGATTGATCTCTTTTTGAGTCTTGATTGTATTCCAATGCATCATGACCCGAACTACCAAAGGCATGGCACCTTCTACAGTCATCTCATGGGCGCAGATTAAGGGCACTTCTGTCCAGCCGATCTGACGGGCAGCTACGGCCGGAAACACACTGATTAAATCTGGTGTAGTCGTCAGCCAAACGCTGGCTAAATCTTCAGTCTCTATCCCATTTTGCTGAACGATGGTTAGCAACAAGCGACGGGTCGCTTCCAAAATTTCTTCTGGGTCATCTTTCGTAACAGATATCGCCCCACGTACACCTCTAACCATCATCTGTTTCTGTTCCATCTATCCTCCGGCCGAACAAAGTAATTGCTGATAACCTAATGGTGAAATACCAAATTATCAGCGGTTTAGAAACGAAAAGCTGAGCTCTAAATTTAAAAACTTTCCGTTTTTAGGCAAAAAAAAACGCGACTCTAAGAGCCGCGTCCTTCTTCTCCTTCTGTCAGCTTCCGCTTATTTCCAAGCAAAAACAAACTCCTGAGCACGCGGCGTCAGTGAGTTGCTAAAGTAAAAAAAGAAATAAGGGAAACGAGTAGCAAATTTTTGCATGACTTGCGGACTATATCAATATTTTAATAGAGCGTCAAGAAATTCTTTCAACTCCGCACAGCAAAATTTTTCTAACAAATTAGTGCTCCCAGAGGTAGAAATTCCCTCTTAACGATTCCATAACCTAGTACCATTGACCCATAAGTGGTACTTTGGTAATCTGTTGGGTAGGAAGAGGAAAAAAAGCCTACATTGAACTGTCGGGGATTATGTGCGGGTAAGATCAAATAGGGTAATTGTCTAGTCGCTCATCCAAGAAAGGGTCTGATACCAAGCACGGAATTTTAAAGAGTTTTTGCTATGATCATTCCATCGGATGAGTTAAATCTAAAAGATGAAGAGCGACTATTCCGCGCATGGCAAACCGTTAATGAAATTTCTATCGCTTGTTTGGTTCTCGCTACGATTTATGTAGCTATGGGGCTGTTTGAAGGGGGACTACTGATTGTTGAGGGCATTGTCACAGGCATTTTAGGTTATTTGCTATCAAGGGAAATGAGCCGTGCGGCCGCGGTGCTCATTCTTTGGATCGGCCTAATTACGTTTTCAAACAGTATACTTTCTTGGTTAGGTGTCATTGATTTTGGCGAACGGAACGTGCTTTTAGCCTGTGTAGGGGTCTGGTGTGGTTACAAAGCGTTAAAATCGACACTTACCTTGAAAGGGTACCCAACCAGACAAGACGTATTGCGCAGGCTTGCATTGGTGGCTCCCCGAAGATGAGTTTAGTCAACCGATTTTAAGCGCAACCGCATTAATCCTAGCAAGAGGAAGGCTGCAATTCCCCCGAGCAAAAAGACCCAATTTGGTCCAATCCCCTCAAAAACGATTCCACCAACCAGTGGGCCTAAAACTGAACCCAACGCTGTAAAAGCGGCTGCCACGCCTAAAACTTCCCCAATTTTCGATTGATCTGCTCGCTTAGTCAGCAAACTGCTAATGTTGGGATTCAACATGCCAAACCCGATAGGGACCAATAACATTGTGCTGAGCATATAGAACAGTGCTCTATTCCCCTGCTCCACATCCTGAGGGGGGAGTAGGGCCAACTGTTCTTCCACCTGCTCTGGGGTGGTTGTGTCAGAACGCTGCTGAAGTTCTTGCACAAGCGCGTCACGCGAATACCATGTCACCGGTTGAGTTGGGGTAAATCCGGTCAGTAAAAAGCCTAAGCCAAATAGAAATAGGCCAGCGTAAACCAATTTCTGTTCCCCAAACCGTTTGTTTAAAGGACCGGCCAATCCACCCTGCATGATGGCGGACAAAATGCCAAACACGCTAAAAAAGATGACGTTGCCCAAACTGTTTAAGCCCAATTTATTGAGCGTGAACGGGGCAAAGGTAAGCTGAAATGAGCCGAAGATAACCTGATTTAAAAAGACAAACAGAAAAATGATGCCCAAGGTTGGATGAAGCATGTAGTCTTTCATCCGGCCGAAGTTTAAGCCACGCTGCTCGTCTGATTGACCGCGCTTTTCTGGAGGATGGGTTTCTTCCAGCACAAAGGTTGTAAGGATCACGCTCACGAAGGCGAATCCAGCTGCTAGAAAAGCTGGTGCGCTGTAGTTATTGCCGCTTAACCACAAAGCGATACCGCTCAAGGCGGGGCCAATTACGAAGCCCACCCCAAAGGTAGCCCCTATCAACCCCAGCCCTTGCGCTCTGCTGTCAGAGTCAGTGCTGTCTGTGATGACAGATTGGGCCGTTGATAAATTGGCCCCTGTAATTCCGTCCAAAATTCGTGATAGGAAGACAACCCAGAGCGCATTGGAAAATCCCAAAATGAGCAAGCTAAAAAATGTGCCTAACTGCGCAGTTGCCAGCACTGGTTTCCGGCCGATCCTGTCTGACAGCCCACCCAGCACTGGAGCAAACAAAAACTGCATTGCAGGATAAGAAGAACCAAGCAAACCGATTGTGAAGGCATCGGCACCGAAAGCAATCGCGTAGTAGGGTAAAACGGGTATCAAAATGGTTAATCCCAAAACATCTACCAGCACTACCACAAGGACAGGAACAAGCTTTCTAAAATCGAGATTGTTTTCTTCTTTTGTTTCAACCAAGAGTTGTTTCCTTCAGAAATTTAACTGAAAGAGAATTAAAGCCTGAATCGCGTAATTCACCAATTTTCCATACCAAATATCTAATAAGCACCCAAGTTTGCGGCTCCATAATTTTGCACATCTTTGCATGACTTTTGATCTTCAATCTCTCCGCTACCACAGGCAAAATCATTTCGTGTGACGGTATTTTAAACAAAAAAGGAGAATAAAATGAACACAAACAAAATCATGATCACGCTGTGTTTAGTCGCTGCTTTTGTATCAGCAGCCTGTGGCGGCGCGGCCGAACCGACGCCTGAACCTAAGCCAACCGAAGTTGTGGCAGAACCAACAGAAGTTATAGAAGTGCCAACAGCAACCCCCACGAATGAGCCCGAGCCGACAGAAGCTGAAGCTATGGAAGAACCCACGTTAGAATCCACAGAAGAGCCTGAGCCAGAACCTGAACAAGTTGAGATGTCCACATATGATGGTCCCATCACCGAAATTGCGATACGGCAGGTTGCTATCCCGCAGGTTGATTTTGTAGCAGCGCGCGAAGCATATATTGCCGTATTGCAACAGCAAGAAGGGGTGGTTGTGGATCGTGAACTTCGTGCTTTCTTAGACTTTAGTACGTTTGGCGCGCCACAACCGGCTGTCTTTATCGGTATGACAGAGTATGAGAATGCAGAGGCCTTTGGCAACGCTAGCGGCGCGGCCGGTGGAACTGAGGAAGCTGGGGCCTTTTTTTCTAGCTTTGATCTAGAGATATTTGGTGCACTCCGGCCGGTCAATCCAGAAGATCGGTATGATCTGGCTGAATTGGGCATTGGGCGAGGCCAAGTCATTGAGGTTGCCGCACGTGATTTATCATCCTATGAAAACTTTGATTCGGCCGACTATGAAACCAAGCGTGACATTTTCCTTGAAGCGCTTTCACAACAGTCTGGCTTTGTGCGTGAGTACCAATGGGTTTCGATCTTGGATGAAAACATAGCGGTGGGGATGACGGTTTACGAAAGCGTTGAGGCGTATGTCGCCATTAATAGCTCTGATTTTGTGAATACACCCGAGTACACCGACTTTGTATTTACCTATCCATTTGTGGCTGGATATGCCAACTACGATGCAAAACCGAGCGGAGTAACCGGGTTTGACTTGGCCGAAACGGTGGCTTTTCCAGAGTCCATTGCTGTCAATGACTCAATCGCGTATGTCTCTAATTTCTTTGATGGCTCAATTCATACACTTGATTTGACCACGGGCGATACGAGCGAGCTGGTTGCGGCTGGGGTTGATAGTGTCGCGGCCGGTTGGGGGCTCTGGTATGACCATCCAAATGATGTGCTATACGCCTGCACCGCCCGCAATGCATTTGGCGGACCGGCC
>JBCCSO010000040.1:0-17267 GCA_039199965.1 Chloroflexota bacterium
CCCATCAACAGGGTCAACAAAAACACCCGTTGTATTGCAAAGCAAAATATACCCTGATGGCAAGTTTGCACCTACAGCATCTACCCACGTTGTGGTTAACTGGCTAGAGCTATCAACCGTGGTGGTGAAGCCATTAGGATGACCACTAGGTTGAGGGTCTACCAAAGGGGCTGCCCAGACCCTGCTCTGGAGTATCAACTGGGCAATCAAAAGACAGATTGCACCAAAAATAAAGAGGAACAGCTTGATTTGATTTTTTAGTAAGGTTGATTGTTGCATAGCCCCCACCTTCATGTGGGATTTAAACCTCGACATATTTTTCCTTTACCTCAGCGTTTATAGGTCACAACATCTTCCTGTATTTGTAATCCTGTATTTGTAATGGTGAAAATTGTTCAGCTGCTGATCACTGGCATGTAGTGTGTTGTCAGTGAATAGGCAAGTGTGACAGCGTTTCCATGGTAGGATGGCTATCTAACGATATTGCTTAACACAGCAGTGAGACCAATTTTGTCATCCGGACGCTAGGTGCCAGCATAGCACAGTTATTTTTGGTGATGGTTTAAATTGAGGTAAAAACGGGACCACTGTATTCAAAAAGTTCAAACGTATCAAATAAAAAGGCGCGATTAAGCAAAGCTTAATCACGCTCAATTAGAAAATCATGTCGTGCTTGGACAACTGGTGGATAACCCGCTTTAAGTTCGCACAATTGCTCCGCCCAGTGTCTTACCAAGCCGGCGGAACAATCTGGAAACTGGCCACAGCATTGCCAAAGGTTAAATTAATTTCTCTATAAGTTAATGAACTTTATTGCTTAAAGTGAATGCCATCAAGGATTTCTCCTGCAAGACCGTTTGCTGAGCCATCAAAAATGATCGATTGACCCGAGCATAATGCTGAGCTGCCCAGTGTTGCACCACTACAAAAGACAATATCTGTGGGATTGCCTGTAATAGTACCTGTATCAAAACTACCTTGCGTGTTGATCAACAAATCCGAGTCATCAAGCAGTGTGACAACACCCCACATATCTTCCTGAGGTGTATTCAAGCCAAAGTCGGAGCCATCTACATAGAGGTCAAAGTACCCGGCCGTATTTTCCCCTAAGCTGGTGGGGGTAAAGACGATCAAATCTTCATCGAGTGCGTTAAGCACGTTGCCAAACTTCTTGAGAACTTGGGCAGCCCCCAGCGTACTGATGACAATACGCCCGTCAGTTAGCACGCTTAGTGCATCAATATCTTCCTTATCAGTATCTAAATTTACGTCTGAGCCGTCAAAGTAAAGTTCAAAATTACCTTCTGTCTTTGGACCAATCTTCGTCGGAATGAATCTGATAATATCTGAGTCGTCCACTTCACCAACATCAGGCAGATTCGCAGCACCAGCTATACTTAACAATATTGAGCCATCGCTTAAAATCGTAAACGCATCCACATCTTTATACGGGTCTCCGGCCAGTCCAACGTCTGAGCCATCAAAGTAACGTCTCCAGTTACCGCTATTTTGATCGTACTCCAAGATATCTTCATCTGTAAAGGTCACACCGTCCACAGTACCACTATTTGTGGTGCTGACATACACTAAGCTTTTGGCTTCAATTGCTCCCACATCTGGCGCGTTCCCCTGCGGTCGGGCAACACCCCGCTGGTCCGTGGTAATCTCTGGGTCGGCAACGGCCGCATCAATCGCAGCGCTACCTGGCAGCAAGGCATGGGTCCACGTGGGGCCACCGTTGTCTTGAAGTGGGCCGAGACCGATATAGCTTGTCTGAGTAGCTTCATTGCAACTTCCATCACTGTCAAAATTAGAATTATCAACAGTTACTACATCACTCAAAATAATGCATTCTGAACCAGATATGCTGTTCGCGATAATGCTATTTTTAATTGAAACTGAGGCACTTTCATAACCATCTAAAAACTCTGGGGCGACAAGACCACCTCCAGAATTACCGTAAACGGTTATGTTCGCTGCGATTAATGAAGCTTTTATTGATAGCCCTCCAGCCGTAGCGGCCGAATTGTTTGAGATTGTACTGTTAGCAATCACAAGAACACGATCGTAGAAATATGGACCGCCTGAGTGCCAAATACCACCCCCTTCGGTAATAGCGATGTTATCTGAAATGGTACTTCCATTAATGGCCAATTGACCGCTGTTCAAAATACCGCCCCCAACATCGCCAGAATTTCCGGAAACAGTAGTATTTGTCAGGGTCATTGTGCCACTACTGTCAATTCCACCACCACCATAGGTTGCTTCATTGTCTGAGATGACACTATTTTCAATTAATGCAGTACCATAATTTCTAAGGCCTCCGCCGTGAGTAAAGCTACCTGCAAAACGGGGGGCGGCCACATTCCCTAAAAGTAAACTATCCCTTAAAATCAAGTTACCTGAATTGCGGACGGCCCCACCGTTCGCTGCTTGGCTACTTGTAACTGTTACCCTTTCCAATATCACATTGGTTCCACCAAAAATATCTATGGCACCCCCTCCGCCATTGTTCTTGTCATGCTTGCCTTGATGGATAGCTAGATCTGAAATAGTTACATCGCCGTTCTGAATTTTAAAAGGATGATGCTCCTGATTGCCATCTAAGGTGTAGCCATTCCCATTAATGGCAAGTGATGCATCTGCGAAATTAGCAATAGGCAAGGTGCTCGCAGTTAAAAGCAAGTCTGAAGTGAAATTTATGACATAATCCCCACTTTCAGCAGAATTAAAACAGCCAATAACTTGATTCAACTCAACCTCTGTAGAGATATTGGCAGGGAACGTAAGAGGGCAAGCATATTCTGCTTCAAATGCCCCAACGTCATAAGCTAACCCTCTGGGTCGAGGGGTCCCCCTTTGATCACTGGCTCGCGAAGAGGGGCTAATGTCACCAGTTGGGTAATTACGTTCAACTGTAATGGGTATGACATCAATGGCAGTGCTGTTAGCAAGAAGAGCGTGTGTTTCATGGTCACCCCCATTATTTTGTAGCGGCCCCAAATTTATCTCTTGGACAGTATATTGAATTGCATTATCACAATTACCGTCACTGTCTATATTGTAACTGTTTGCTATTAAGCTCCCGCTGTTAAAGCAATCACTCCCATTTTGATTTCCCGCTATGATACTGCTTCGAAGGGCCAAATCACCTGAGTTAAAAATCCCACTACCTTGATTATCGGCTAAGTTATCTGTGATGGTACTGCTGTAAATGAAAACAGCTCCGGGAACTATCCAAAAACCATTGGCTTCATTATAAATTCCGCCCCCATTTTCTGAAGCGAAGTTTCCAGAGAAGGTGCTGTTGTTAAAGACAATAAACTCGCCATTGAAATTGTAGAATGCTCCGCCATCCCCTGAAGCAACATTCTCTGAAAAAGTACTGTGTACTATATCTATTTCAGAGCCGTTTAGATTATAAAATCCGCCTCCATTGTCACCAGCAATGTTTCCTGAGAAAGTCATGTCAGATAGGTATCCACCAAAAATAACTGAAGAATCATCCATACTTTGGTCGTTGTAGATACCACCTCCATTGTTTGAGGCAACATTATCAATAAAATTAGCTATAGTGACATCTAAAGATCCTATATCACTATAAATTGCACCCCCATTTTCGGCCGTATTTGAGATAAAGTCATTCCGATAGAGTCTTAAGTACCCATGGCTGAAAATGGCTCCACCCTCAGTAGCTTCATTGTTAAAGAAGTTGGTCGATCTCGTTTCTGAATAGTTTGAATATAAACCACCACCTTGTTCAAATGCTCTATTTCCAGAAACGGATGTATTTTCAAGTAAAAGACTACCTTCACTAAAGATTCCGCCACCGTAAGTAGCTGTGTTACTGATAACCAATGATTCAGAAATGCGTACGCCTGCATCAATTCCAACATAGATTCCCCCACCACAATCTGCTGAAAATTCTGAACAAGGAGATGTGTTCTCGTCTCTGCCATTTTGGATAGTTAGATTGAAGACTCTCAACAAACTATCTTGTACATTGAAAACTCTACCTTTCTCATCCCCGTCAATGATATGATTATTGCCATTGATAGTAAGAGAGGCAGTTGTTGGGTTATTAATTTCTGTAGTACTTTGTGAGAGCAAAAAATCGGCCGTGATGTTGATTTCATAGTCCCCGGCCGGAGCTTGGTTGTAACAAACTATCGCATCATTAAGCTCAGTTTCGCTCCCAATACTCAACGGAAATCCCGGACAAATCGTGGGGCCTGGGTACGGATTAGAGTAAGCGGCGTCCGCAATGCTATACAGTTCCAAAGGCTCAAGCTGATACCCGTCTGAATTTTGACTTGAAATCGAATTGATATTTCTCTGCACAACCACAGTGTCAACGGCTTCTACGCTGTTTGCTTCCACGATAAGCGGCCCAAAAATCAGGCCACACAGCACAAAAATAAAAACTGAAACACACAAACCACTATTTCGCTTAAATGTGGAAATTACCATTTTGAAACTCCTTTGGTGGCCTTTTGTAGAAAGTAAATCCTTCTTTTGAGCTGATCTATCTACTGTCACAATAGTATTTCAGCAAACAAAAACAAAAAAGTAAGCCTAACAAGGCAAGTAAATTCCCTCATCATACCCTGTCAGGCCTGAGTTATCCTGTATTGACTTAGACCCAGTGGCTGCCTACAAATGACACACAAGAATATAGTGAATGTCTGATCTCTTCTACCGATCGTACCCACCACCCTAATCGTGCCTGAAACTAATTCAAGCACACCAATTGTGTAGGTAATCGGCCCAATAGTGAGCATCTTATCCTGCTTGTAGGCCATGACTACCATAGATGAAAAGCAACTTTATTTCGATTGCCTTTCAAAAAACCTTAAGCTTACTGTCACCGAGCTGAACCGCATTAATCCACAGGAACATCAAACGTCTTTAGCAGCACCCCTAACGATAAATAGACACCAATCGTAAATACAACATCTAGAACACCCTCTTTGCCAATTGCGTTCCTCAACCCGGCCACTGAGCCTTCACTTAGCTGGTGATTCACTATCATTTCATCTGCACTGTTTAACACATGCTGTTCGGCCGCAGACCAGCCTTCAACATGCCCCCCAAGCTTCGCCTGTTCAATCTCATCCATGGTCAAACCGGCCGTTTGGCCACGCGCAACATGGTGCACCCACTCATACTCTGACCCGATTAAATGAGCCACACGTAAAATTAAAAGCTCGCGCAAGCGGCCTCCCAACACACTGTTCCCCACCACATGGTAACGCAGCGGCGTATAAGCCTCCATCAGGGCCGGATGGTGCGCAATCATTTTGTGGATGTTGAGCGGGTTGCCCAGACGCTCTGCAATGTGCTGAATGCTTTCATCCCATTGATCAGGGGGAAGCGGTTGAAGTAAGTCTGTCATACTGAAATCATCTGTCAGATATTGACTACACGCATTTTTACAAGCCCATAATCCCATCTCTGTTATCGGCTGAATCAAATGGCACTAAAACCAACTAGATGCCCTTTGACCAAGATTTAGCTCATACAAAATCCCAATCTTGTTACTTTCTCTCTGTTAACCATCGGAATAGTACGGCCGCCTGACGAGGATTCAAAAGCCCAAGCAACTAGCAACAATCGCCACATTCAAACGTTCAGATACAATATCATTTGATCAGCCCAACTGCAAAAAAAGAATCATATGACAGAAGATTTTTATACCCAACCTTCCGTAAGCGATCAGGATCAATCTTTTGCTTGCCCCGTTACTGCATTAGGTAATGCCTTTAACCCCTTTGAAGACCCTTATCTAAGTGACCCATACACTTTTTATGCGCAAGCAAGGCGCGATGAACCGGTTTTTTTTAGCCCTGAAATCAATCATTACGTGGTGTCGCGCTATGAGCATGTGCGTGAAATGCTGACCAATACGGAAGACTATTCGTCCCGTATGGCCCAATCCCCTATCAAGCCGTGGCCCAAAGAAGCGGTTGACATGTTTGCGGCCGAGGGATTCAAGCTGGTCCCAACTTTGTCCAACAATGACCCCCCTTCGCACCAGCACGTGCGCAAATTTCTATCAGACGCCTTCACACCCAGACGGGTCAGATGGATCGAGCCCCACATCCGCACGCTCGTTAACGAGGCGATTGATCAATTTATTCACAAAGGGAAAGTTGATATCGTCAAAGAGCTGCTTTATGAAACCCCGGCCCGCGTGCTGTTCACTTTCCTAGGAATCCCTGAAAATAGCATTGAAAAAGTTAAAGTATGGTCACAGGGACGAGCCCTACTGACTTGGGGAAAATTATCTGATGAAGAAATTGTGGCCCAAATCCCAACTTTTATTGAGTATTTACGCTTTTGCCACGATCTGGTCGATCAGCTTGAGCAAAACCCCGGCGAAGATTACACCAGTGAAATGCTGATCAAGCTTCGGGATGAAAAACCGGTTGGATTTGATAAAACCCGCTTGATCATTACGGTGTTTGGTCTGCTCATGGCAGGTCACGAAACAACAACCAATCAGTCTGGGAACGGGCTGCGCACCCTGCTTGAACAGCGCGAAAATTGGGAGGCAATCTGTGCAGACCCGACACTCATTCCCGGCGCATCTGAAGAGATTATTCGGTATGATTCAAGCGTAGTCTCGTGGCGGCGGGTCGCTAAAAAAGATATGGTGATTGAAGAAGTGACGATCCCCAAAGATGCACAAATTTTGGTGCTGCTAGGGGCCGCAAACCGGGACGAGCAGAAGTTTGAAGATGGTGAATCGTTCGATATCCGACGCAAAAACGCCCGTCAGAACCTGTCGTTTGGAATGGGCAACCACTACTGTTTGGGTGCCCCATTGGCCCGACTAGAATTGATTATTTTCTTGGAAGAGCTGTCCCGCAGAATCCCATCAATGCGTTTGGTTGAAGGACAAACCTTTACCTATTCAAAGAACACATCCCACCGAGGGCCTCAAAGTTTGTGGGTTGAGTGGGATGTAGGTTTGCTGCCTTAAATCGGCCGACTATTTTTCAAAACGCAGAATCCCTTCGGGACTAATATCGACGTTAGGCAGGTTGCCGTTTGTGCCAAAAAAGTAGGTCGGCCGGTACAAGAAAATCCATGGGGCATCTTCATGCATCATTTGGTAAGCCTCAAAATAAATCTGCTGGCGTGCATCATCATCTACTGTGCGGGCCGCTTGGTCGAGCAGATCATTTACCTTCGGATTGTCATAACCCTGCCACCATGGCCCGGCCGCATTTGAGTTGATTTTTTCATGCAAAACGCGATAGGTGCTTAAAGGGCTAGAGTCGAAGCAGCAAACATCATGGATATCTTTCCGTTTGACCCTATGGGCATAGGCCGGCCGATCTTCATAATGATGAACTGTCACTTCAATACCGACGGCCGCACAATATTCAGTTAGCATTTGCCCTAGAAGCGGGCTCTCATCTGGCAGAATCATCGGAATATCTAATTCAATTTTGCCATCAAATCCTGCCGCTTTGGCAAGTTCAACCAGCTCACGCGCTCCAGCAGGGTCGTATGGATAAGGGGGAATACTAGAATCACAACCAAAATGGAGATCAGTAAGCGGCCCATTTAGCGGAATGGCTGCGCCTCCCCGCGCTTTATCAATCATCTCTTGAGTATGAATGGCATAGTTAAGCGCTTGCCGCAGATGTTTGTCTGTGCCCGGGCCGTTCATGCAATTGATGAGCATGGCTACGCACAAGTTAGACTCATAACTCAACACGTTTTCGCCAAGCAGTTCAGCACTTTCAGCCGATAGTGTCGTGGTTATTGCAACGTCACCGGCCTTTACCGCCGCTAAACGCAGAGCTTCATCTGGCTCTGCTCTAAATTCAATTTTTTCAGTCAAAGATGGCTGACGCGTCATACATTGTTTAAATGGCTCAAGAACCATAGCTTGATCTGTTACGCCCACCAACCGATACGGCCCGCTCCCAATCAAAGGGAGGGGCGATTCTGTCAAAACAGCCTCAGGCAGGATAGGGATCGCCATAAGCAGTTCGCATAAATCAGCCATCGGCCGCGACAAAGTGATCTGTACCGTTTTATCGTCTAACGCAACGCATACTGCATCCCCTATGTAGCTTGCCCAAACCCCTTCTGTGCCCAGCTCGCCACCCACGGCCGGGTCACACGCCCGCTCTAAGTTGGCTACTACGTCAGCTGCTGAAAAGGCATCACCGTTGTGAAAGATGACATCATTACGTAGGTCAAACATCCACGTTTTTGCATCGTCAGAGACCTGCCAGCTTTTTGCTAACTGGGGTACAAAACGGCCGGACAGGTCCCGCCGGACTAGGGTGTCAAAAATAGCAGTATAAATATTGAGTCGGTCTTTAAAATCTGTGCAGATATGTGGGTCTGCTAGACGGAGAGATGGTTGGAGAACAATCATGGTGGGCTTTGTATTTTTTCTTGTGGGGCAGTCAGTTTGGTCGCTTGGTGAATCAGCATGGAATTCATAGCCCAAAACGATCAGAACAGTTCATTTCGCTACTTTGCAAAATCAACCGAACGGGTCTCACGAATCACCGTCACCTGAATTTGGCCCGGATACTGCATGCTGTCTTCAATAGTTTTAGCAATGTCACGCGACAGTCGGATAGAGCCCAAATCATCGATGGTGCCAGGCTTA
The DNA here is from genome assembly GCA_039199965.1 of Chloroflexota bacterium. GTDB lineage: Bacteria > Chloroflexota > Anaerolineae > Promineifilales > Promineifilaceae > WTJY01. The sequence goes on from JBCCSO010000040.1 coordinate 8,642, forward strand.
ACCAGCACCCGAATCTCACGGCCGGCTTGAAGCGCATATGCCCCTTCAACCCCGTCGAAGGTGGTTGCAATTTCTTCCAAGGTACGAATGCGTTTGACGTAGTTTTCCGAACTCTCACGTCTTGCACCCGGCCGCGCACCCGAAATGGCGTCTGCTATTTCAACGATAATCGCTTCAACCGAATCCTGTTCAACCTCATGGTGATGGGACTCTACCGCATTTACCACCCGCTTGGGAACCTTAAAGCGTTTGATAAAGTCAGCCCCAATCCGTGCGTGTGTCCCCTCCTGATCGTGATCCATCGCTTTGCCAATGTCGTGCAGAAACGCACCCATCTTGGCATGCTCAACGTGCGCCCCCAACTCTGACGCCAAAATCGAGGCGATAGACGACGCTTCTACTGCGTGCCCAAGCTGATTTTGGCCGTAAGAGGTCCGATATTTAAGACGACCCATCATTTTGATAATTTCAGGATGCAGACCATGAACACTGGCTTGGAAAGCCGCCTCTTCCCCCGCTTTTTTAATGTCTCGATTCACATCTTTTTGTGCATCGTTAATGAGCTTCTCAATACGGGCCGGATGAATACGGCCGTCGTTGACCAGCTTGCTGAGCGCGCGGCGAGCCACTTCCCGACGGACCGGATCAAAGCTAGAAACCGTAACCGCTTCAGGGGTGTCGTCCACAATGACATCAACGCCCGCAGCCTGCTCAAACGCCCGAATATTGCGCCCATTCCGGCCGATGATGCGTCCCTTCATTTCATCACCCGGAAGTGGGACGACCGCGATCGTATTTTCTGAGACTTGATCTGTCGCCACCCGCTGCATCGCTTCTGCAATGTACTTTCGCGCTTTGTCTTCCGCTTCATCACGTGCGCGTTCTTCAATTTCTCGCATGAGTCGTGCCATATCTTGACGTACATCAACTTCGACTGACTTAAGCAGCTCTTCACGCGCATCATCTTTTGACATCGCAGCTACTTTTTCGAGCTCACCCTGGCGGGCGGCGGCTAGCTTTTCAACGTCATTTTGTAAACGGTCTAGGCGGCTTTGGCGCTTGTTTAAATTTTGATCACGCTGCTCAATCTTCTTTGTTTGATCATCCAAAATCGACTGCCGCCGATCCAAGCGCTCTTCCGTTTTAGCAATGTCGCGGAAACGGCGTTCAATCGCCTGCTCTGACTCTTTACGCAGCTGGCGTGCCTCATTCTTAGACTGATTCAAAATCTGTCCTGACTCTTTTTCAGCTTCTTGCCGCAAACGATTGGCATCGTCACGCGCTTGCTGCATCAGGTTTTCATCATTTGGCTTTAAAGATGATCGATAGAAAAAGACAGCAATGCCAAAGGCCAAGACCAGTCCTATGATCAAACCGATTAAAGAAAACAACCAAACGGGCATAATTGGGCCTGCTTGTGCTAGTATCATTTTAAAGTCTCCTTAAGGACTGAAGAAAAATAAATGTCCCGCCTATTACTTTTTTCTTCAGTTTGAAAGGAACGACAACCTGAGTGGGACAGACAGTGTTTAATTCCCGTTCCTAAGCAACCCAAACTAGGTGATAAACCACTATATTTGCCTAAAAAGTGTAAAGGCAAACGATGATCGAGCTACTTGTTATCAGCTTCGGAAACGCGCTGCCAGAGTTCATTAACGGTATCCCGTATTTCTTCGTAGTGGAAGCCTCTGCGCTGTAAAAAACCGGTGAGCTTCTTGCGAAACTGATCTTCTTGGTAGTGACTTAAAGACCGGGCTTTTTTTTCTGCGGCTTGCATGACAGCGGCCGAATTATCTAGTTCTTGTAGCAGATCGCTAATAATCTGCCGATCAACCCCTTTCTGCTGCAGTTCTTGCCTAAGAAGCGGAATACCTCTGGGTTTGAACCGTGCGCGCTGGTCGATCCAGTAGCGCGCAAAGGCCTCATCATCTAAAAGATCTAACTCTTCCATTCGGGTAATCACTCTATCCCGAACAGCTTCATCAACATCTTTCTCACGCATCCGATCGAGCACTTCTTTTTTGCTGCGCGGCCGGTTAGTGATCAAACGCAAGGCGATCTCTTTACCTCGCTCATACTCATCTTCTTGCTTAAGCGAAGCGATTTTTTCTGGTGAAAGCTCTTGGCCTACTCTAAGCCAAGCTGCGTTAACAATTGACAGGCTAAAAGCGTAATCACCATCTAAAAACAAGTTAACGCGGTCTTTTCTGCGTTTTTGCGCGGTTAAGGCTGTAATCGTAGCCATAAACAAAAAACCGTGGCGAAACGGACCACGGCATTTCAAAACATATTCAGCTAACTGGCTTATAAACAGCCGATATCCTCAAATATGAAAATTTAGCCTAATTGACTAAATTAGAAAAAGAGGTTCACCTATTCCAGAATTTCTGCAAATCGCCCACCATCGTAATGGCCAACGGGCAATTTAGATATCAATCGCACACTATTTTGCGATATTAGCCAGACATAACCGCTGTTAAGATAACAACAGCAGGATGATTAACCGAATGTGTTGTAATTGCCCGCTGCTACCCACAGTGTAAGCAGCAGCGCGGTTTCTACTATTCCTCGACTTCAGCGCCAACAGGCGGTAGACCTGCTTCAACTCGAATCAGATTTTCTATTTCGAAGAGCATCTCTACATGATCTTCGAGGAATGATTTGGCATTTTCCCGCCCTTGTCCAAGCAAGGTTTCACCATACCGGAAAAATGCACCACGTTTAGTGATAATTTCATAAGCTACACCCAAGTCTAAAATATCACCAGAGCGAGAGATACCTTGGTTAAACATGATATCAAATTCCGCTTCCGTGAATGGGGGTGCAACTTTATTTTTCTTAACTTTAACTCGTGTACGGTTCCCAACAACTTCCCCACCCGTTTTGATCGATTGGATTCGGCGAATATCAAGTCGGACTGATGCGTAAAACTTAAGCGCATTACCGCCACTTGTCGTTTCTGGGCTGCCAAACATCACGCCGATTTTTGAGCGGATCTGATTGGTGAACACGACAATCGTGTTGGTTTGTTTAATCACACCAGCAAGTTTACGCAATGCTTGAGACATTAGGCGAGCTTGCAAACCAACGTGCGAGTCTCCCATTTCCCCTTCGATCTCGGCCCGTGGTACAAGGGCAGCAACAGAGTCAACAACCAGTACGTCGATGGTGCCTGAACGGATTAGTGCTTCCGCGATTTCGAGAGCCTGCTCACCAGTATCAGGCTGTGAAATGTACAACCCTTCGATATCTACACCGATCTTTTCAGCATATGAGGGATCAAGTGCATGCTCCATATCGATAAAGGCACATACTCCCCCCATCGCCTGTGCTTCAGCTACTAAGTGCTGACAGAGTGTGGTTTTGCCCGAAGATTCAGGGCCATAAATTTCAATGATCCGGCCGCGTGGAAAACCACCCACACCCAAAGCGATGTCTAGTGAAATAGAGCCAGAAGGGATAGTATCAACATCAAGGTGATTGGCATCCCCTAGGCGCATAATTGCATCATCACCAAAGCGCTTGTGGATGTTGGCGATTGTGCTTTCGAGTGTTTTGTTTTTATCGCTTCTAGCCATTAATTTTTTAACACATTCAAGTCGTATGAATGTCTCCGTTTTGATTTATTACAGTTGTTTCTGTGAGTTTTTTTAGTACAGAAACTTAAAAATATTATGTTTAATTAGTGTACAATAGAATACCAATTTAGCAAACAAACCTCTCCTCAAATATATCGAATTAAAAAGGGAAATTTGACTGAAAACTTGTCCATTCTACCCGTTAAAACTAGAGATATTCCGTTTGCAAAACAACTGCTTAAATCAGCCACGTGGCGCTACCAGCACGTTGATTGGTTCGAGCTGGACTACTGGATTGATAGACCCAAGTTTGTCATTAGCCAGTCTCGGGACGGGTATTGGGGGTGCCTAGCGGCCGCGGCTGACCCAATGCCGGGGGCGTGGGTAAGAGCAGTTGCGCTAGAGCGAAACAGCCACAACTACAAACGGTCGTTTTTGCAACTAGCAGAGTTGTTTGATGATGTTCTGGACCACCTAGCGGCTGAAGGGGTTGAAATTGTGGGCTGGATGGCTCCGGTCACTTGGCCTGCGGACTGGCCCGAAAAACTAGGGTTTCAACTTAAGGAGAACATCATCACCTATCAAAAGCACACATTTGCGCTACCTGCCTTAGAGTCGGTCGACGGGCTACTGATCAGACCCTGCACGATTGCAGACACCTCAACACTGGAAGAGATAGAAGCCAGAGCGTTTGAACCACTCTGGCGCCACAGTGCGGCCGGAATTTGTCAAGCAATGAGCAAAGCTTTTAGTTTAGATGTTGCCATTTTAAATGGCCAGATTGTTGGTTTTCAGCATAGTGCCCACGGCCGAGGAGCGGCCGTTCATTTAGCCAGAATCACCGTCGACCCATCTGCTCAGGGGAAAGGGGTTGGCAGCCACCTGTTGGCACACGCTATTCGTGGCTATCAGCGGCAAGGGGCCATCAACATGACACTTAACACAGAGTCAGCCAACGTGCGGGCACAAAGCCTTTATGCCAGGTTCAACTACAAACCCAACGAGCATTCATTTCCACTCTACGCAATCGATTTAACTTAAATTGATTGGGAAATTCATACATACAGTGAGTCCACTGAAAAAAGGTGTTTTCGAGACCTGACAGGTTTATAAATCTGCCTCTCAGCGCAGGAAACAACGGTGATAGAAACCTGTCAGGTCTTTTTCAGCAGAGTCATACAGTAAAACAGAAAGGCATAGCTGGGCTAGCTTAGCTCTTTGACCAAGTTTTTGAGCCACTCAACATTTGTTAGCTTTTGAGGATGACGAGTCGCCATTGCCGCGTCGGTGAAGTAGTTATGGCCTTCTAAAAAGGTGATCTGCTGGGAAAACCACTGTAAATCTGTAAGCTGTGACCCTAGCTCTTCTAGCTCTAAACGCAACCGGTGGCTGCATTCTGGAAAATCTGTGCGGCCCAAGAGGTCTAGGTCTGCATCGGCTAAAATTTGGCCTGCCAAACTCGTCGGTGTTTGCGGAATCTTTGTGGCCATAATGGTTTCGCAAATCATATCAATTTGCTTTGCAGAAAAGCCGAACTGTGGAAGTTCAGTTCGCGCTACAACACAAGATCGTGCTTCGTGCTCTACAGCACCACCGTTGATGTAGCCTACATCGTGAAAGGCAGCAGCAACTTTGAGCAACATCTTTTCATTTTCTGGGAGCCCTTCAAATTCAGCCAAACGCATAGCGGCCGGCATCACGTCATTAGCTGTATGAACGATGTTGTGATAAACGTACTTGGGATCAAGGTCTGACCGTATCAGATCGAGTGCATAAGCGACAGCCCCATCAAAATCTGGCAAGTTTGGTGTGTCTAGTGAAGCTGAACGAGACAATTGGTCCAGCGCAATATTGATGGCATCTTCCACTTTCGTCTTCCTTCCGGCCGACCAAGCCTGCTTAGACACCAAATCCCCCAGTTTTTCCTTAGCCGGTTTGAGTTTACTATCTAGCTTTTCCTTTAAAACTTCAGATAAAGGAGAGTTAATCTCTTCCCGAAGCTTATCCGCAACGCCTATTAAAAACATAGATTTTTTAGCGATGCCCTGAATAGCAAACAATATCCCAATATCTTCCAAAAGAAAAGAAAGTGCCCATTTGTCGCCTAGTTCTCCATAAATTTCTAGGCTTTCTTTATACAAATGGATTGATTTTTGAAGTTGATTGGTCTCACGCGCTGCATTGCCAAAATTGTTTAAAATGTTGGCTATCGACCAGCGATCGCCAATTTGTCGCTGAATTGTGAGCGCGTTTTCAAGGTAGTTTAACGCTTCTTCCGGCTGCTCTAATTCAAGTAGGACATTGGCCAAATTGTTGAGGGAAACCGCCTCAGTTTGCCTAAATCCATTGGTTTGACGCACCTCAAGTGCTTCTTCATGCCATGATCTGGCCTGATGATTGTTACCCAAATACTCTGAAATCACTCCCAAATTATTCAAAATATTGGCGATATTTAGATCATCTCCCAGATTCTTTTGGATTTTTAAGGAGTCTAAGTACAAAACAGAAGCTTCATCAAAATTACCCTGCTGCGCATTGAGGGTACCTAAATAAAGTAAAGACTTACCGATCCCTGCATCATCTTTTAATTCTTCAGCAATCCGTTTCGCGTGGCGGAAATAATCTTCTGCGGCCGAATAATCACCCTGCTTCCGCTTGAGCTCCCCACTCACATTCAGGACCTGCGGATAAAATTCAGAGTAGTCAGACTGCTTGGTTGTTTCAATTAAATCTAGGAATATTTTTTCAGCCTCTTCCCATTTTCCAATCAACTGCTGCGTCTCTCCAATGTTAATTTTGACCGGAATGCTTTCTTTGCCATCTAGCAATTCTAAGCTGCGAGTGTAGTAATCAATAGCGGCTACGTTAGCAAAATTTTCTTTTGCAGCCTCTCCAGCCTTGAGCAGATACTCTTTTTTCTTTGAGTTGTTTTTGCTTCGACTATAGTGAAATGCCAGGAGATCAATGAACTGATCTAAATTTTCAGCATATTGAGCTTCCATATATTTGGCAACTTGCTCATGCAAATGGGAACGGGTGTTGTAGGGGAGACTCTCATATGTCACCTCATGGGTAACAATGTGGCGAAACAAGTAGGTCAGCTCGGGTTCAGGATGCTCAACGGCCGTAATTTCTAGCTTGGACAGCACATCCAGATCGCTTTGAATTGACTCTTCATCAATTCTTTCAGGGTACACCCCCCAAACCATAGCTGAACGGAAAAGGCGGCCGATCACACTGGCGACACGCAGCGCAACCTGCTGTCGCTGGGTTAATCGATCTACACGACTAAGAATCAAGCTGTAGATGGTGTCTGGCAAGTCTAAATTTGCTAGAGCTGTTTCATCCCTTACATCAAGATTTAAGTCTTTGATGTAGTTCAAAATTTCTTCAATATAAAACGGATTACCCCCCGATTTTTCCATGATCAGTTGAGATAGCTTTTGAGGAATTCTGTAGGTTGAAAAATGTTGTGACAGCTTGTACCGGATCAGTGTTTCAGCCTCTTCTTTGGAGAAAAGATCAAGTTTGATTTCTGTAAAGTTTGGTAGGGGTGAAAAGTCTGGCAGGCTGTTTTCCGGTCGATAAACTAGCAAGAGCAAGATGGGTAAATGCTCAATCGATTTAGAAACCAGATCCAACAGCTCCAAAGACAAATCATCAATCCAGTGTGCATCCTCAAGTAAGATAAGGAGCGGCCCCTCTTTCTCTGAAAAATACTTTAGGTAGTCTAGAAGCAAAGACTCTAGCGCAGTTTTCTTGGCCTTGGGGTCAAGCGAGCTGGTCAGATCCGTTTCAGGGATGTTGATGTTCAATACTTGGGATAGTAGAGGATGGCGGTGGATAAAGTCAGGGTTAGCCTTAACCAGTTCATTTTGTGAAATTTCAATTTGCTTTGCTGTGTCATATGAAGGAGACAGCTTAAAAATTCCGCGCCAAATATTTTCCCAAATGAGGTAGCTGCTATTGGTGCCAAACGACTCCCCTTCTCCACCAAATCCGTTTACCCCTTTGGATTCCGCCTGCTGTATAAATTCGGCCGCAAATCTCGATTTGCCCATACCGGCTTCGGCCGTTATACCCACAATTTGCCCCCATCTTGTTTGGACCAGCGGGATTTTTGATGAAATCTCCTGCATCTCGTCTTCGCGGCCAACCATCGGCATGTTGTAGGCGGTTTCGAACAGATGGAATCCGCTGGTCACCTGTCGGCCGATGAGTTCATACACTTGGGTCTTGTAGAGCTTCCCTTTGAATTGAACCTTACCCAGATCATTAAACAGAAATTCTAAATCAACCTTTTGCCTCGCATTTTGATCAAGCAAAATTTGGCCCGGCTCTGCCTTCATCATCAGCCGAGCGGCAAGGTTTACATTGTTCCCCATCACGCCATAGGTTTTGCGCTCTGCACCACCGTATGCACCCGCCCACATTTCGCCCTGTGTGATCCCAATTTGCAGTTTTTGATCTAGTTCAAAATTATCAGACGTGTCGATTAATTGGATAGCGGCCGAAGCAGCTCGCTCAGCATCATCTTCATTAGCAACGGGTGCTCCAAAGGATGCATACATATAGCTGCCTTTGTCGCCAATTGTGAGCTGAAGCAAGCTGCCACCAAATCGAATGAGCACCTTCTGCACATGACTCACAAAATTATTTAATTTTTGGGGTGCATCAGGGTCCTGATCATAGTCAATACCCGAAAAACGAATAAACATCGCCACAGTCGGCCGCAGCTCTGACAAAAATTCTCCAGCGCCGGTGCTCAATCGGCCGTAGACCGCTGGCAGAATCCATTCTTGGATCGCTTCATCTGCCAGCGCATTTTCCGGTAAATACATCCATGGATCAGACTGAACATCTAGATTGAGCTTTTCCACAACCGCAAATGTTTGTCCGGTTTCTTCATGGGTTCGCCACGTTTGGATCACCAGATGATCCTGTAGCCCTTCGGCTGTGACTTGATCCAGCACAACGTCCCCTTTTTCAGCCATTCCTTCAGCCGCAGTTACCCGCTCCAGCGTGTGACCTGCCATTGCATCCATTAG
>JBCCSO010000041.1:0-16451 GCA_039199965.1 Chloroflexota bacterium
ATCTTCCATCGTGACTGATTTTTCGCTGCCATAAAAATCCCGGCCGTGCATGCTGGCCACGTGTGACTTCGAGTCAGACTGCCATGCACCCATCGAATGCGGATTGTTGCGCGCGTAGTTTTTCACCGCTTTGGGTGCGCGTCGATCAGAATTCCCTTCCCGCAAAACAGGATTGACCGCACTTCCCTTTACTTTGTCATACCGGGCCTTGATCTCTTTTTCTTCGGCCGTTTCCGCATCTTCTGGGTAATCCGGCAACCCGTATCCTTTCGCCTGCAACTCAACAATAGCAGCCTTTAACTGCGGTACAGAAGCGCTAATATTGGGAAGTTTGATGATGTTAGCTTCTGGCTTCTTGGCTAGTTCACCCAGATAAGCAAGGTCATCTGACTGCTGCTGTTCTGGAGTCAAATAGTCCGGAAAGACTGAAATGATACGGCCAGCTAATGAGATGTCGCGGGTCTCGACCTCGACACCGGCTGCGTTAGCAAAGGCTTGCACGATGGGCAAGAACGAATAAGTTGCTAGCGCAGGAGCCTCATCCGTTTTTGTATAAATAATTTTTGCATCTTGATTGCTCATATTTTTCCTAGGGTACTAGTGCAAAGGGGTATTCATAACTGACATTATGGTCCTAATCACTCCTTTGCATGAGGTACTGCGGACAAGTTGAACCATGAAGTTATTTTCGCCGTGCAGTACACGAGATTTGATTTTTAATAGGGAAAGCTTTCAAGGCAAATCAACCTTGACTGCAGGACTTAGGGGTCTTGTTTTGTTTTTAAATATGGGGATTAGATTTGTATTATATCATCCCTTTTGAATTCTGTTGAAAACCTATATATGTTTTTCTCAGCAGCTTTCTAGTCGATGATTACTATCTGATGCGGCTCATGTAGGATGTTGGTCATGAAGAAATTACAAGCACCTCTGTGGCTAATCTTGCTATCAATTTTCCTGACAGCGTGTGACTCTGCTGACACAGAGGCAGAAACACCATCGTCAGAGCCAGTTGAAGTTATTGCAACTGAAGAAATATCAGTCGATCTCGATTTACCAGACGGATTTTTGGCAACCGCACTCCCGTATGACTTTGATCGACCGACACAGTTTGTGGTTCAAAACAACCTGCTTTGGGTTGCCCAGTTAGCTGGTGGTGAAAATGCAGAGCTGGGCGAAATCGTGCTTATCAACATGTCTACCGGAGAAAAATCAATCGTAATCGACGGGCTAGACAAACCAACAGGACTGGCAGTAATTAATCAAACAGTATGGGTTGCTGAGCGAGATTCAATCAGCAAAATCGATTTAATTTCTTCAATTCCCAGTAAGGAAGTGATTCTGAGCAACTTGCCAAACAACGGCCGATCAAACGGCACCTTAACCGTTTTGCCCAGCGGCGAAATCATGTATGAGACCAGCGGCAATCGGACAGACATTGACTCAGGAAAGCTGTGGGCACTCAATCCAGCCGATGGTTCTGTCCGGGTTTTGGCTAGCGGGCTCAAAGGGGCGTATGCGCACACCATCACACCTAATGGTCAAATATGGTTTACTGAAGTGGTGGATGGGTCATTGCAGGGTGTCCCTTATCCGGACGAAATCAATTTATTAGAAGAAGGAGCTGACTACGGATGGCCAGAATGCTACGGCCGTGAGTTGGCCGGAACCGACTGTGAGGGGGTTAAACCGGCCTTAACGACATTTGACGCTGGCAGCACGCCAACAGGGATCGCATTTTCCCCATTTGGTGATGAGTCATTGTTTGTCGCTAGGTGGGTTTCAGGCGATGTTGTTCAAATTGACACGAATACGGGGGAGTTCACATCGTTTGTAGCAAATTTAGGCAATCCTCAACACATTATCTCATTAGATGATGGCAGTCTAATGTTTAGCGATTATGCGGCTGGGGAAATTTATCAAGTAGTCAAAACAGAATGATGATATGAATGCAATCAGTCAATCATCTCACCACTCTATCAACTGGCTTAAATTCCGTAATTCTCTTCGTAATCCGCCATTGATGCACGAATCACTTTATAAGCATGCTCAACGCCGTAGATTTCGTCGATACTTGTTTTGTTTTCTTCACCCGGTAACTGTTTGTAAGTCAAGAAATAGTGGCGTAAGCGTTCAACCATGATGGGCGGCAGCTCTGAGATGTCTTGCACATTGGCCCAAACATTATCCTGCTCTAGAATCGCTACAATTTTGTCATCAGCCTCATCACCGTCAATCATTTGTAAACCACCCACAACCCGCGCAGACAAGATGACTTCACCGCGTGTAATCGGCCGATCAGAGATCACACAGATGTCAAGTGGATCCTCATCTCCCTTGGCGGCATTTGGAGCCAAGTCCCGCACCCGTTCACCGCAGTAGGTTTGAGGGATGAAGCCATACAGTGTAGGGGGCTGGGATGAAGTCCGCTGCGGCCGATCAACTCGAATGTATCCGGTTCGCTTGTCGATCTCATACTTAATTAAGTCAAAAGGTGTAATTTCAATGTATGCCTGTACAACTGCGGGGGCATTCTCGCCAATGCTCAACCCATGCCAAGGGTGAGGGCGAAAACGATAAAATGGTTTCGGAAAACTCATAAGATACTCCAAATAAATTTGTGTGTGTTAAAACGTGACGGGTGATGACTTGGCTTCAAGACAGATGCTTAGCGAATGCACATGAAATCATTTCAAGTCTTTGTAGTCGATTTTTTCAGCAGAGTCGAATTAACTAATACAAAAACTAACACGCTCTAGCCCATTGTTTACAAAGAATAGGAACAAAGTGCCAAGCAGCCTTGTCGTAATGGATGATTTTCTATTCAAAGCTTAAAAATGAGCGGTTGACCCTGCAGACCCGTAAAATTATTTTCAGAGAAGTTTCTTGCTCCTATTCTTGCGGGAGTGCATTCTTCACGATTTTCAACCGCTCTATTCATTTGTCGTTTGGTTTTGCTTTACGATCAAGATGGTAACATGGGATTGAGAATAATTTCTCTTAAGTCTTTAAAGCAAAAAGGCCAGAAAATCCGGCCTTTTTGAAATGCAGGCTATATGCACACTGTTCGCGCAACGCGCGATACGACTGGAATTTAACCCAACAAATACTATTGGGTCTTATCATGAAAGAAACGCTTAATTCTTGCCTGCTTGCAAATATTCAGGTATTTCGGTCCAGTGCGTTATCCTGATGGTGCCTGAATGGTCATGCCCGCTTTAACAAGAGCCTTGTAAAAGAAATTGAGCAAACAACTACAGCAGTTCGTCCATGATCATGTCCAACTTCTCTTTTGACGGCCGGATTTTCTCAGCAGTCAAGGTTGCAAGCGGTTCATCCACTAACTGCTCAACCTCGTCTAGCGGCTTACGTTTATCATCATAGTAGATCAAGCCGGTAATAAATTCCCGCTTCTGCTCAGCCCACTGCAAACGATGAAGCGCACCCATTTTGTCAGTCGGATCGTAGTCTTCTTCGAGCTTACGCAGCTGAATGACCGAACCGTCGTGCATTGCCACATTCAGCATCTCACCGGGGTCATATTCACCTGCTTCAATTTCATCGAATGAAGGCACATAGGTTAAATCATGCAGCGGCATCTTGTTGTCTTTCGTAAACATATAGCTCTTGGTTGACTCATCGTTGTTATTGAACGTCACACACGGGCTGATAATGTCAAGCATGGCCGTGCCGTTGTAGCTAAGCGCAGCCTTTAACAAGGCGCGGACCTGCTTAGCATCGCCAGAAAAAGTACGGGCTACAAATCCGGCCCCGGCCACAATTGCTTCAATACACAAGTCAATCGGCGGAAGCTCGTTTTTACCTGCATATTTCAAAAACTGTCCTTCATCAGCCGTAGCTGAGAACTGCCCTTTTGTCAGCCCATACACCCCGTTGTTTTCAACAATGTACACCATCCGCACGTTTCGGCGCATCAGGTGCTTGAACTGTCCCATCCCAATAGAACCGGTGTCCCCATCACCAGACACACCAATTGCAGAAAGAGTATGGTTCGCCATGAGCGCCCCGGTTCCCACAGACGGCATCCGGCCGTGCAGTGCGTTAAACCCATGCGACTGACCTAAGAAGTAGGCGGGAGATTTAGAAGAGCAACCAATACCGCTCAGTTTGATAATGTCCCACGGGGCAATCGACAGATCATAACATGTCGAAATAATGTGAGACGATATTGAGTTATGACCACATCCTTTACACAGGGTTGTGGGTCGGCCGTTGTAATCTGCTTTTGCGAGCCCGGCCAAATTTACTTTGGCTGATCTTGCTGGTCTATTCGCCATTTTTCGCCTCCAATTCTTTTAGCTTATCTGCCACAAAACGGGCCGTTAACGGCATACCATCCTGATGGGCAATTGAGATCATTTTCATATTCATTTCCGGCATCTCATCACGCAGAATCGTGTGCATCTGGCCGTCACGGTTCATTTCAACAACATAAATGCGGTCATATTTAGCCACGAACTCACGCACTACGTTGCTAATAGGCAACGCTTTTAGGCGCATAAAACTGGTTTTAATTCCTTCAGCCTCTAGGCGATCACGCGCCTCATCAATGGCATACTTTGTCGTTCCAAATGATAAAATACCAAAGCTGGCACCGTCCATTTCATCTACCACAGGGGCTGGAACAGCATCGCGCGCCGTATCGAATTTGCGAATAAGCCGATCCATATTATCGAGCCAATCATCCCCTCTTTCAGAGTAGACGGCTGCGTCGTTATGCCCTGTCCCACGGGTAAAGTAAGCTGCTTTGGTTGATTTGGTGCCGGGCAGCGTCCGGTAACCGATTCCATCACCGTCTAGATCACGGTAACGCGCAAAACCATTGACCTCAACTTCTTCAGCCGTTAATACCTTGCCGCGATCAATCGGCTCTTCAGGATAATCAAACACCTCTGACATCCACGTATTCATCCCTAAATCGAGGTCTGACAGAACAAACACAATCGTCTGGAATCTCTCGGCCAAATTAAAGGAAGTAGTTCCCATCTGAAAGCATTCGTGTATCGTAGCCGGAAGCAAAACAATATTTTTGGTGTCACCGTGGCCGCAATAGTAAGCAGGGATGATGTCTCCCTGACCGGTACGTGTGGGTAGTCCGGTTGAGGGGCCTACCCGCTGAATATTCCAGATAACGCCTGGAATTTCAGCAAAATAGCCTAATCCCACAAATTCAGACATCAGTGAAATCCCGGGGCCAGAGGTTGATGTCATGGCGCGGGCACCTGCCCAGCCAGCCCCCAGGACCATTCCAATAGCGGCCAGCTCATCTTCAGCCTGTACGACAGCATAAGTGGCTTTTTGCTGCTCTTCATCAACCCGCAGGCGCGGCAAATAGGCATTAACGGCATCGATCATACTGGTTGAAGGGGTAATGGGATACCATGTGCAAACGGTCAGCCCCCCAAAAACGGTGCCTAAACCGGCCGCGTCGTTACCAGTCATCAGAATCATACCCTCAGTTTCATTCATCGATTTAACAACATATGGGTCTGTTTTGACTAGATTTTCGGCCGCCCACTGGTAACACATGCGAATAACCTCCATGTTCATGTCAACCAGCTTGCGCCGACGCTTAAAATGGATGTCTAAGGCCATGTCAACTTTTTCAAGGTCGATGTTCAAAAGCCATGCGACAACGCCAACATAAAGCATATTGGTGAACCGATCGCGGAAAGGGCCTTTAGCACCAGCCGCTTTTAGTAACTGCTTTACCGGAATCGGATACATGCTTACATCGTCACGTTCTGGCAAACCGCGCAGATCGTCCCGATAAACACAGACACCGCCGCGGGGCAGATTTTGTAGATCCTCAATGGCTGTTGCTTCATTAAATGCAACTAGAAATTCTGAATTGGCTCGTCGGGCAACATATCCTTCACCACTTACACGTATATGGTACCAAGTCGGTAACCCCTGAATATTTGAAGGAAAAATATTCTTGCCATTTACAGGAATCCCCATTTTGAAGATCGCCCTCATGATTGCGAGATTCGATGTTTGACTCCCGGTTCCGTTGGCGGTTGCGACAACGATTGAAAAATCATTGACAATCGGTTCAATGCCTTCTGGTAATGGAGCTGCTAGTGGATCAGCTTCACGTATCGCCATTAAATTGCCTCCTATCCTGAAGAATTTGTCTAAACTTCAGAATGCTGTTGAGTGATTCGTTTTTAAAGATCTCGGACAAGTGTCCCAGTTATTTACACCTTACATCTAACGATGTTCTTATACTTGGGAATTTTACATCTAACGTAAAATTAATTCCATCATTTTCGAGCACTATTTAGGCTATTTGCACAAATTAGTGGTAGATGCAGGGTGGGCTTTCGGTTATTTTAACTAAAAGGGGGCTGGCGAAGAGGGCAGTCTGCCGGTTGCAACTAGATTGTTCTTTTGCCCAGAAGCCATCTAATAGGCCAAATGTTTAAAAGATACCAAACAGGATGAAGTCAGAAAAATTAATCACTTAGCTTATTGCGGCGATAAGAAACAATAAGGTCCCTTTCTTTACTCGAAATCTCCCACCCTGCATACATGATACCTACGATAGTGACCATCATCAAAAGCACCATCCAACTGCTTTCAACTAGGAATCGCTCAAGGTACATGTCTCGAATTGGATCGAGCAAACCAACCAGCCCCATATTGAAGCAATTGTAAGCCCAATGATAAGATCTGAAACATCCAGTTTAAGGGCAAAAGATACCGCAGCTAAAACGATCCATCTTGCATCAAAATATAAGCCGAACATGCAGGCAGTAATGATGACGAGGCCCGCAACAGGGAATTTCATGAATGAGGCGTAGAGAGGCTAGGGAGTGATTAAGTAGATTACAAAAAAACCGCTGACTTTAAACCAAATTGGTTTGGGTCATTCTTCTCTGATGATCAGATTAAAAACCAGTCTGGTCTTTTGAAGACATATCAAGATCTACTCAAAATAATAAGTGCGCAACAATTCCACTAAAAACAAAAAATTTTGCATTTTTTTTCGTAGAGATCACCATGCACTCCAGATGTTTTTCTGTTACTTGGGCAGAACCCATCTTCTAAAACAGGTCAGTCAAGTATTGAACAAGTGAAAATTGATTAAAGTCCATAATCCAGCGAATAATGCCTAGGGTAACCAAAAGGCCACCTTCCCAGCGGGTGATGCGCCAGCGGGACCACATGGTGAAAACAACAATACACACAAATAGAATAAGCGTGTAGGTGCTTTCTTGAGCAGAGGGGTCTACCATCATTCGGCCGCCGGGTGCTAAGAGAGATGCAACACCCAAAACACCCAACAAATTAAAGAGGTCGCTACCAATCAAGTTTCCGGCCGACATGCCAGACTGGCCACGGGCCAAAGCAATACCGCTTGTGGCAATTTCAGGAGCCGATGTGCCAAATGCTACGATCGTTACCCCAATTACCCACTCTGAAATTCCGAAGAAGCGGGCAATAACAGATGCTTCTTCAACAAAGTAATGGCCAGATGCCACTACAACCCCAATGCCTACCAAAAACAGCGGGATATCGGTCCATTTAAAAGGTTCTTTTGACAGCTCTTCGTGGGCCTCTTCACGTTTGTAAAGAAGGTAAGCGATATAAGCAACCAGAATGGTAAGCAAGACAACTCCCTCGCCTATAGTCAACGTGAGATCCCATAAGAAAATCAAGAGCAAGACAGTGGTGCCAATTAGCATTGATCCATCACGCAGAACCATTCGCCGGGTTGTTGCAATCCCTGCAAACAAAGCCAGCCCGCCTAAAATAAACCCTAGATTAAAAATGTTTGACCCAATCACATTACCAACAGAAATATCTGATCGGCCGTTAATTGCAGAGCTAATTGTGACCGCAAATTCGGGTGCGGACGTACCGATAGCGACAACGGTCAAACCGATTACAAGATCGGACATACCAACTTGTCTCGCGATGCGTGTAGCACTGTCCACGACCCAATTGGCACCAAACCACAAACCCAAAATACATACAACAATGATGACTAACGCTAAGGTGGGAAAGGCTTCTTCCATGATTTTATTTCCTTGAGAAATTAGGTTAATTTTAAAAATGTATCAGAAGTAGTGAATGTGTCTGATATTTCGACTCGATTTAACCAGCAAGAAGTAAAATTCTGTTACAGTTAATCACGTGAATGCTCCTAAAGCCCTAATTTTAACCGTATCCGAGAACTTTTGCAGATTAAATTTCTAAGAATTTAGTCTGGGCATCTGGTCGATCTCACTATTTTACCAGACTAAGCACAAATTTTGACCTCTTCCGAACATGCATCAGACATTAAATAGACTCAAACAAAAAGCTGCGTCACTCGGCTTTGGCATGTTAGGCACCATTCCGGCCGTGCCGGCCAAGCGGTTAGACGCTTATATGAATTGGGTCAACGGAGAGATGTATGGCAAGATGGGTTACATGGCCCGGCCGGATCGCATTGTCAGGCGTCAAGATCTAAACGTCATTTTGCCAAGTGTAAAAACCATCATTTGTGTAGGATTAGACTATCACACACTGAGACTGCCACCAGAAATAGCCAATGATCCCACGCGCGGCCGAATATCCAGCTATGCGTGGGGAGCTGACTATCATGACATCATGACACCAAGGCTAAAAGAGCTGGCAGACTGGCTTATTGCGGAAGAAAAGGGTGAGGAGTCAGCCCATCGCGTTTATGTAGACACAGGAGCTATTTTAGAACGAGACCACGCAGAATCAGCCGGGCTGGGATTTACCGGTAAAAACACAATGCTTATTCGCCCAAAATTTGGATCGTGGTTTTTCTTAGGTGAAATTCTTACAACCATCAGCCTCCCTACTGAGACATTTCTTAATCCCAGTCAGATGCCATCGTGCGGGAGCTGTACCCGTTGCCTGACCGCCTGCCCTACCAAAGCATTCCCAAAACCATACGTCATGGATGCAAGACGGTGCATTTCCTACCTCACCATCGAATTAAAAGGGGGGATTCCAAATGAGTTTCGGCCGCAGCTCGGTAACTGGATTTACGGCTGCGATGTATGCCAAGAAGTCTGTCCGTTTAATCGATTTGAGCAGGAAACGGTTGAACACGCTTTTAAACCCAGCTACATCGAGTATGCTGCACCTAAGCTGGAGTCACTTATATCTATGTCCCATGAAACCTTTGGAAAAACTTATGCCAAAAGCCCCATCAAGCGGATCAAAAGAGACAGGTTGGTGAGAAATGCGGCTATTGCAGCCGGCAATTCAGGTGAAGCAGGATTTATACCGAGGCTAAATGCTTTGTTGAATGATGAAAACGAATTGGTACGTGAACATGCGGACTGGGCAATCCAACAACTATCTCAGGGGACTGTAGAAGTGTAGACTTTAGACTCTGCTTAACTGGTTTTATGCCAACAGGACTTTCGATCGACAAGTGTTCAGTATCTGCGAGAACGCACTTCGATAGGCTCAACATTCCTCCCAAGCAAAAGCCCTAACCAATCAAATAAAAACACCCATTCAGTCGGTTGACCAAATGGGTGCTATGCTATGACTTAAAGGCATTGGCCCACGTTACGGACCATCGATGCCCATCACTTCAACTTCAGCCAAACTCAAATAGTTAGTTCCTGCTAGCTGTACTCGAACATATCGGCCGGTCCTATTCACAGAAACAGTGCCAGATGATCCCCATGCACCAGACGTATAGTACTCGCTGACCCCAGATTGGGCTTGGGTTCCAGTCAAACTTGTTGAGTTAAACGGTGTATCTGAGACAAAAATATGGACGTTGCTTAAGCGGCTTGAACAGCAGTCTGTGCGGTTCCATAGCGTAATTTCATCAATCTGAGAAACACTGCCTAAATCAACCTGCCACCACGCATTGGTATTTGAGCCTGTGTGGGTAACAGAGTTATTGCCATATTGTCCGCTCGTATTTCCATCTACCGCACGGCTTGCGGCCCCACTCCACCCGGTTGAAGATTGATTTGCGGATTTATTGAGCGCTAGGTTTGTCGTGGGCGGTGATACTTGGTCAACCCTTAGGCAATCAACGTTTGGCCCCTGATTGCTTCTAGCCGTTAAACGGATGGTATTATTGCCTGCATTTAGCGTTACTGTCTCTGCTACAGATTTCCACTTTGACCATCCGCCTGTAGATGAAAACGGCACAGAGCTATTCTGAACAACCCCATTCACTTTGAGTTCCAGTGGTCGGCTTCCGCTGCTCAAGGCATAGAAGAATGCTAGGGAATAGTTACCGGCGGAAGCAGCATTAACGTTCCATTCTACAAACACATTTGAACCAGTTGAGCCCGGGTAGTCGGCAAAGCCAGAACCACTGTATCCGCCATGGTTATTTTTAACAGACGGGCCGCTTAAGATAGCAGTTTCAGCCTCATATTGACACGCGCCCGGGAGCGGCGTTGCAGTTGGCACAGGGGTTGGAGATGGAGCAGGAGTTGGCGCTGGCGGCACCAAATCTTCATCAAAGCACAGGTAGTCACCCGTAATTACTTCAGGTGGATAACTTGCACCCGGTTGAATCCAGCCCACGGCCAAGTTGTCCCCACCGCCGCCTTCTTTGTGATGCACCTCGAAGTAGTACTTTTGCCCTGCTACCAGCGAAATTGGGGCTGACACCTGATTTGATTCACGTCCCCAATCCATGTTTGGCGTCCATCTAGTGACATATGCAATTCGTGACACATTAGCCGGTGATTCATCTGTTGATAAATAGACATCGCTAGCATCGTCTGATGAGGTGTAAAAAATATAATCGCCCGTCGATGGTGGCACGATAAAGCCAAGATAACGTGCCCCATAATTGTTACCAGACGCCCCGGCCGGTTCTTGAATGGCAGTTAGGGTTTCAGTTACGTCAGGTGACAGAGGGAAAGTTGACAAACTTGTCAAATTGCTTGTCTTGGTCCCAGAAATACCGTTCCAAATTTGGCGTTTAATATACGCATTGTCACATGTTCTTTCAGCAATAACTAAGTTGATTTGCTCACTTGCAGTATCTCCATCATTGTCCCAGATCGTCAGTTTAGCCGTGTAGCTTCCAGGATTATCAAACGTATGGGGTACGATTGGAATGCCACCGCCAACAATGTGCGGCCCCACGGTAGCGCTTCCATCGCCAAAATCCCACTCATAATATTCAACAGAACCATCTGAGTCTGCAAACGTGTCGACATAGAAGTCAACCGCAACGCCGGTCAGCCCAGACAGTACGCTAGATCGAATGCTGGCGGTTGGAGGTTCGTTGGGGGGTGGTGGCTCTTCAAGCGTTATTAACACGCGGTATGACTTCGCCTGTCGGCCGCCGTTATCTGTAATTAACAACTCGGCCTCGTAGTCACCGGGTGTATTGTACACATGCACTTCCGTCGTGCCGTCTCTTTGCAGACCTTCACCAAAGTCCCACCTATGTTCCACAATGGTGCCATCAGGATCATACGATGTGCTGGCAAAGGTCACGGTCAGAGGTGCTGAACCAGTTAGCGGATTAACAGTAATCTCAGCAACAGGCGGCAAGTTAGGCGGTGTCGTGTTGTATGCGCCCACTGAGATATAAGTCGATGTGCGCACACCATTAGAGTCTTCTACAGTCAATCGAGGCTGCCATACCGCATTATCTTCAGTCGTTGTATAGACATGGGTCACAACAGGCCCGGTTTTGATTAAGCTGCCATCCCCGTAAATATCCCACTCAAATAGGACAATTGAGTCTCCATCATCAGGGTCGTAGGATGTGCTGGTAAAGGTGATTGTATCTCCTGAAGGCACTACGGGAGGACTAGGATCAGTTGATATTCCGGGCACAGGAGGCTGATTTTCTGGATTGAGCGGAATACGATCTCCGAATTGCCCACCAACGGGAGTGATCCCCTCAGGTACAGCCGGGGTATTGCTCACATAATCTCTAAAGACAGACTGAATGCCATCATTCAACCAAGCGATTGCGGCTAACGTCGCCACCCCAATCAGCAATACCAAAAGGCCGTACTCGACCAATCCCTGACCGCGCTCATTCATGCGCTGCGTAGAAAACTTCATAGTTGGTAACCACCAGATGCTATTGAAACGTTTCGAATAAAGCGTTCAACCATCGTATAATTTTTATTGGGGAAGAGATATGCATAGTTCCCACGCTAAACCCCTGTAATAGCATAGGATCACCCTACAGTTTGCTCGAACTCAACCGTGGCCTCAATTGGACTTTCTTACCGATTGAGATAAGTAGGTTACAACGTTACAAAACAAAAAAGCCGTGTGTCAGGAACTTGGTACCTGACACACGGCCAAAACGTTTCTAAAGCTCTAAAACAGGGCTATTCTTTAATGTAGGGGACGCTGGGGAAATTGATAAGCCACTGGTAGGTATCGTGCCGACCACCGTCATATGAGACCATGAGGCGGCCACCTAAAAATGCATTGCAGTTTTCCATACGCTCTTCAAAATCGGCCGGAGGATTGTTTGGATCACAATCGGCCGTAAAATCAGGAACCCGCACATAAAATGGTGGATCAACAAACTGGTTATTACATCTTGGGAAGCAGCGATCCCGACCCCCATCACTATCATTAGATTCATCGTAGTACTTCAAGTAGCCATCCATGCTGGTATCAAATCCCGGTTCACAGTCTGGGTTCGGAATTGTGTCAAAGTAGAAGCACATCGGGTAACTTGTTCCCGCGTCAGCATCAAACAGGGAAATCTCAATGTCACGACCGGCATATTCAGGGCTTACATACACAAGCGGAAAGTCAACTCGATTATTAGTTAGAGAGTTAAGTGGCATAATACCCAGTGAGTAAACAGAAACACCATCAGTGCCATACAGATTGCCATCATTGGTCATTTGTATATTGCGGTCATTTACTTCACTTTTTAGGCCATAATGTGCGTGAGGAGGCCCTGCCCACACCTCAAATCCATTTTCAGATGCCCCCTCAACCGTTTTGATCTCTAGGTAGATATATTTCATGCGGGACACTTGATCAACCAAGATGCCCGTTACATCTTCGCTCATGTCAATTTCAAAGCCGCGCCCCATCGTTGCATCATCTTGGAATGTAGTAGCTGTGGGGTCTTCGTCACCAACCACGGTCACATCACAGCCATCAGCCGGGCCGCCGGTGGCATCAAATCCGCCGTTGTTTTTCGGCCAGTTTTGAGTGTTGCAACGTGTTGGAACCAGTCCAATTTCATTGTAAGCACCGGGAGAGACCCAGTGCAGGTCGGTAGATGTGTGATAAGCACCAACTGGCGGAACATCCCAACGGGTCAAGTCAGCATTATTCAGAGACTGTCCTGCATAGCTAGTTAAAAATTGCTTTACGATAGACCCATCAGATTCTTGCTGAAAGTAGTAAAGCGTGTAAAGGGTAACAGTGTGGTATTGGGTTTGATTGGGCTGCGAAGTGCCAGATCTCCTGCGCATTTCATCAAGTCGATAGAACCAGAATGGGTTAATTTGGTCTAGCTCAAGCAGATCTGGATTGGTGGCGTAATAGTTTGAATAAACACCGTCTCGGCATCGTCCACTGCCCTCGTGCAGCTCTCCCCATTCACATGTGAGTATAATGCACGGATTTGATGCGTTGCCAGAACAATCTCCTTCATCAACAGGTTGAAACAAGTCAGCCGGGCTGGCACCATTATTTTGCATATCTGTTCCAAATTTACGGGAGTGGGTCAAGAGCGCATTTGTGGGAACAGAGTTATTGATCGAATCAGGATCTAAAAGCTCAACACGGACGATTTCAGTTTCTACCCTCTCTCCAGTCCCGGGGTCGGTCACGTACCCGCGATAATCTTCTGGAATTTCAATGCGATAAATGTATGAAAAGTCACCGTCTGCGTTTAGCAGTCCACGCTCGGCCGGAAAAGGTGAACCATCAGGTGAGAAAGCATCTCCAAAGCTCGTGACTTGGTCGGGGCCAAATATCGCTTGGGTAGAGGTGGTAACCCCATTCAAAGCGATACGCCGGCCAGAATACAGGTCAACCAGCGGAAAATAAGCGGCTGTAGAAGACTCAATCAAATTCCACTCCTCAAAACCTAAAACAGGCATGAAAAATAGCGGTACTTCCCAAGTAACTGTGATGGTGTACTCTCTTGCGCCAAGAGGTGAAAGTGCCTGTGAGGATTCAAACGATGTAAGCTGATCAAGAGATACACCTTCATTCGTATCCATAATCTGATTGGTAGCCAGATACTGAATGGCGTTTTTATCTGCTTCCGCCAAACCACCCTGTGCCGCCGTGGGCCCCAGAAGCGGCGCACCGGCCAAGGCGGCCGAGTCCACAATCGACTTGAGTTGGGACTGCCGCATCCACACAAAACCTAAATCAATGGCCAAGCCTGTGAACGCGATTAGCACAATCAAAGCGGCCGCAACAATCACAATTGCCTGCCCGCTTTCTTCAGATTTCAGTTTTGATAAAAATTTATGCTTAAAATTCATGATTTTTATTGGTAACTGGCCGTCTCTAAAATCGAGTCTCGTTTTTTATTGAGACAACACCTGACCGCAAGACGTATCTACACGAACTGTTTCAGCTACAATAAAATCACCCTTCAAAGGGTCTGTTCCGTAGCCAATTAATTTAATAATGACAAAACTACTGATTCTAAAATTATCGCTTGGGTGAGGTCCAACAGAATTAAACCCTGTGACATCCACGATCGGAACTCTCATTGATCGACCAGTATCAATATGAGACTGAATGCTAGCGTAAGCGCCAGCCGCTTTGCCTACTTTCGCACCGGTTGAGTGGCGCAGACGGTCACCAATGTGGAATCCTTCACCGGGTGATGGGTCTAGCCCATAATCAGGTGCATAGAAATCATACTGATCGCTGTGGCCGGGCCATGCCATATCATCGGCCGTTGTCCGGCTTTCATTCCAATACACCCAGTCAAAGTGGGTCCCCTCATACATAATGAACACATCCCCTTCTACAGCTTCAGACACGCCGCGTGAGCCAGAGCGCACCCGGAACTCATCCCACTGCGGCCGGGCTGCATTGCCGGGATACGTATATTTGTCTAAGACCCACTCGTTTGTGAAAACGTCCTCAGGGTCAAACCCAGTAGCTGTTGCCGTATAGTATTCATCACCGCCGTCTTGACTTTTAACATTACGAGCGTTTTGCGTAACTGCCATAGGGTAAAGATCGCAGCCGTTGGTCTGCTCACCAACCGCATGAATCGTCATATACTTTTGACCAGAAAGCACCACGTTCTCGCCAAAATAATTCTGAATACCCAGAATTGTCTCAGCCTTGTGGCTCATGATCATGCCCACAATTTCTTCATTTTCAGATTGGGCTCGACCCTCCACGGTGTTTTGCAAGATCTCAACAACGTTATCGTTTTGCACACGGGCTCGTGTTTGCAGCCCCTGCAGAATTTCTGAGCTGAGGGTCACTGAATAATTTATAGTATTGGTATAAGCTTCAGTTTGCTGTCCACCATAAACGTGATCAACTGTAAACTCATTCCACCCGGTTCCATCCCCATTAACCTGCCCACGAACAATAAAGATATCCCAGAGTTCTTCATCTTCCAACGGCATAGTCTGCGTCAGCACGTTGAATGCAGAGACATAAACACCTTCGTCGCTTCCTCCGCGTGAGCCAAAACGAACGCCCATATCTACAGCCGTCGTCATCCGCTGACGCTGTACCAGCAAATTTCCAATCTCTGCAATGCCTGCAATCAAAACCAGAAATAAGGGCAAGCTAATCGCTAACTCGACCAAACTTTGGCCACGGCTTTTATTCTGTTTGAATCTATGAAAACGTGATTTTTTCATATCAATCCATCTTCTCATGTCACTTAGTGACCTTTTCAGGTCCTATCCAGATTGTGACAAAATCTCGCCAGTAATGGCATCAATTCTAAAATTTTTGTGCGCACCACTCGTTTCATTTTGGATGGCGATTTGCCACTCGAGTCGGCCACTTTGCTGGTTTAGCTCAACTTTTAAAGTTGCTACTCGCTGAGCTTCACCCTGAAAGAGGTCTTCTCCACCGTTTGCCAGCGCGAGCGAAAATGCTTGTCCACTGTCTAAACTCATAAATTGAGCATCAAATGTTGGGGGAGTTTCTTCGATCTGTTTGGCATTCAAGAAATTCGCCTGCCCATCCATCACAGTGTACGTCGCAATAGATGAGGCGATGGGCGAATAGTACACCACCGCCCAGCTGGCCCGGCCGGTGTACAAATCTTCAATCGTTTCAAAGCGCACAATTGTTGCAGAGGCTGACACAGTCAAAGCATCTGCCTGCCACTGCTGCTGGGCTGTGGCTTGGCCCATTTGAATCGCATTACCGGCTGTGATACCGCCATCTACAACCTCACCGGCCGCAAACGAAACGATCGGTTCTTGTGCGGCCGCATTCTGAAATGCTTGAGACTGTAGCCAAAAGATCAGGCCACCGCC
>JBCCSO010000042.1:0-16076 GCA_039199965.1 Chloroflexota bacterium
GTTGACATGCCCTGTTCTAGCAGGATGGCATGATAGTGGTGGATGAGGTCCAACTCTTCCAAGTCATGTTCAAAAGCGATAGCTGGGATACGGCTGCGGATCGCTGCACGATCTTTGCGGATTTCGTCGTATTTGGCTGCGCGTACGGCAATAATTTTGCCCTCAACGCCGTTAACCAGACGCTCAAGAACGCGATAATCTTCATTGGTGATCGGCCGGTTAAGCTGGCGTTTCTCAATAACCATCTTCGCCATGTCATGCAGCTCAGTATCCCCCACAATTTCGGGTGCTGCATCTTCATGATCAAGTAGGTCGAGCGAGTCAGTGGCTGCTTCTGTCAGTGATTTAATATCAATACGCCATCCGGTTAGCTTGGCGGCCAGACGAGCATTTTGTCCTTCACGACCGATAGCTAGTGACAATTGATCATCAGGTACAATGACAACGGCCGTTTTGCCTTGGTCAGGATGCTCCTCCAAATAAACACCGGACACGCGGGCCGGACTTAACGCCTTAGAAATGAAGCTCTGCTGATTTGAATCCCACTCAATGACATCAATCTTCTCATCATTGAGCTCGCGTACAATACTTTGGATACGCACACCGCGCATACCTACACAAGCACCAACCGGGTCAACGCCCGGCTGCAGTGCTACAACAGCGACTTTCGAACGCTGTCCAGCTTCGCGCGCGATGCTCTTGATGTCAACTTGACCGTTGTAAATTTCAGGAACTTCAAGCTCGAGCAAGCGGCGCAGCAAATTCCGATGGCTACGGCTTACGATAATGCTTGGTCCACGATTGGTTCGGCGAACTTCCAAAACGTATACGCGTATTTTGTCATGCGCACGATACCGCTCAGTTTTTACTTGTTGGCTGGATGGTAGCGTAGCCTCTGTACGGCCTAGACCAATCGTGATGCTGTTGCCACTGGTGCTTTGAACTGTGCCGTTGACAATCTCGCCATCACGAGATGCAAAGTCATCAAATAGTTGATCCCTTTCGGCTTCACGCACCCGCTGTAAAATAACTTGTTTGGCGGTCTGAGCCGCAATACGGCCGAAGTTACGTGGTGTGCTCTCGGCCATCACCAAGTCACCTTCTTGAGCATCAGTTAGACCTTGTGCGTGCGCATCTTTAAGCGTAATTTCGGTTTTGGGCTCAATCACATGATCGACAACCTCTTTTTCCGCATAAATCGTTGGATCACCGGTTACGGAGTCAATTTCAACTGTCACACCTTGCATACTGCTAATAGCAGCATTCCGCCGGTATGCAGAAACAAGCGCTGTTTTGAGCGCTTCAATTACAGTATCCTGCGGCAAACCGCGTTCTTGGCAAATTTCATTGAATGCCAGAAGGAATTCACTTTTCATGCTGATCTCTACTTTATTCTTTTGACCAACTCCAAAACTAACTAACCGGTTTTTTGAGTTGGCCCAGACCTCGGGCTCAGGTTTAAACACCTCGCCGTCCAACGTGCAAGAAAATAATGTTTAAACTGTGAAAAAAATGTTTTAGGTAGGCAAGCCCGCTTATCAAAAAAGTTGTAAAAATGTGGCTGAAAACAAAAAAAGTGGGGGAACCCACTTTTGTCTTAAGTGTATTCAGCTTTTAAAAAGTATAGCAGAAAATCTTTTTAGTTTCAATCGTTTTTTAACGGGCATACACCATCAGTCATTTTGAAACTTGAGTTTGCCTACGACCAAGAATATGAACGCAATGAGCCACATTAACACTGGTTGAACCCCAAACAAAACTGTGGTCTATTATGTCGCAAAGATTTTAAAGGAATACGAAGGAATACGAATAGATGGATATTTCTAGCTTTGCGGAAGCTGTACAAGAAAATGTAGCTCGAGTTGTGGTGGGAAAGCAAAACGTTGTTGAGCTTATGCTTGTAGCCCTGCTGTGTGAAGGGCATGTTTTGCTAGAGGATGTCCCGGGGGTCGGCAAAACAACATTAGCAAAAGCCTTGTCTCAGAGTATAGATGCGAGCTTTTCACGTATCCAGTTTACGCCTGACCTGCTACCAAGTGATGTCACAGGAAGCAGTTTATACAATCAGAAGAGTCAAGAGTTTGAATTCCGGCCGGGGCCTATTTTTCACCAGATTGTTCTGGCAGATGAAATTAATCGAGCAACGCCACGCACGCAGTCCAGCCTGCTGGAAGCAATGCAGGAGAAGCAGGTGACTACAGATGGTGTGAGTCGGCCGCTACCCGCCCCATTTATGACGATTGCAACGCAAAATCCCATTGAATTGGAAGGAACGTTTCCGCTGCCAGAAGCCCAGCTTGACCGCTTTCTGCTGCAAATTGATATGGGATATCCCAATTTTGATCAAGAGGATGAAATCTTGGTACGCTATCAGAAGCAAGACCCGATGACTCAAATAAAGTCGGTAATTTCCGGTGATCAAATTGTGGAAATGATTGCGCAAGTGCGTGAGATTCACATGCACGAGGATATTCGCCACTACTTGCTCAAGGTAATCCGTGCAACACGCGAGCATGAATTTGCAGAGCTTGGCGTCAGCCCGCGCGGTAGCTTGGCTTTGTACCGGGCCAGTCAGGCATTGGCCGGACTGCGCGGCCGGGATTATGTTATTCCTAGCGATGTTCAGCATTTGGCTCCAGCCTTACTCACCCACCGGATTCACCTGAGTGCACAAACGCGGCTGCGCGGTCGAACACCGGCTCAGATCGTAGCTGAGATTGCCGACAGTGTACCGGTTCCTGTAGTTGAGTAGTCAGGTTTAATTGAGTAAGTCACAGAATCTTTCTGACTTTAGACCTGAAAGGTTTTTTAAATCAATTCCTCTGGTGAAAACTTACTAGCAACCTGTGTAGTGGTTTGTCAATCATGGTGTGATGGAAATATCGGCAAGACAAATCACTGTAGGCTACGTCAAGAGCTTCCATCTATCCATCCTTGACGTAGCACTAGTCTATCAAAAATAATTTGTGATTTAGTTAGGGCTGAGCTTTAAATAATTGTCCTAAGTTTAAAGTTTAGCTGAAAAGGATCGGGATTTAAGTTGAGACAGTTACGCAGGACCCCCTGAGAGTGTTAAAATCCCCATCTTTGGGACTTTCCCTGTTCAATTTAGTTGCAACTATCCACAGCGCACTTTGACTCACTTCGGCAGGCTTGGTGCAAGTGCTCCGTGTAGTTTAAGGTTCAGCTAACTTAACTCAAAAAGCATGTTTCCTGAAGTTGAAACAACCACCACCCGTTTTGAGCGTTTTTTGCCCACAGTCAGCGTGATGTGTATGTTCCTAGGCGTCATCCGGGACAACCGTTTTTTGCTGGGTAGCGGGCTACTGATCTTGGCCATATTTGGGCTGATTTGGCTATGGTGGAAACTGAGTTTTATTGGTCTAAGCAGTGCTGTCCATTTAAGTGAAATCCGGGCGTTTGAGGGAGAAGAGATTGAGCTAACTATTTCTGTTTCCAACCGGAAAATTCTTCCAGCATTCTGGGTTAATTTAACCTACGAAATTCCAGCGGGCCTGATTCTCAAAGGCTTGAGGCTGATGGTAGAACCAAGCACACAGAGGGCAAGCCTGCGCATGTATTGGTCTCTGGGACCGCGTCAAACTGCATCCCGCACCTTTGTTATTGAGTGTCACGAACGGGGCACTTACTTTTTAGGACCTACGCAAATCGAAACGGGAGACCCTGTAGGTTTATTTAGCGGCTGGATAAAGCAAACAGAACTAACTTCACTCATCATCTATCCAAAAGTTTTAGCACTCACTCCGCACAAATTACCGGCTCAGCAGCCGTTTGGTGAAGCTAGATCAGTTGGACGCTTGTTTGAGGACCCGATCCGCACAGTTGGGGTGCGAGAATGGCGTATGGGGGATAGCCAAAGACGAATCCACTGGCCAGTTACAGCCAAATATCAAGCACTTCACAGCCGTGTTTATGAACCGGCTGAGGAAGAGCAGATACTAATCTTTTTGAACATTGCGACACTGGAAAAGTTTTGGCAAGGAACAATTCCAGCACTACAGGAGCAGGCGATTCGAGTAGCTTCTAGCTTGGCATTTGAGTTGGCAGATAAGCGTTTGGGGGTAGGTTTTATTGCCAACGGCAGCTTGCCCCGAAGCGATCAGGAACTTAGGCTGATGCCCGGTCGCGCACCCAGTCAGCTGATGCTAATCTTGGAATTACTAGCGGGGGTAACACCCTTTGCAACCTCATCCATTGAAGAATTAATGATGGCTGAAGCGCCCTCTATTCCATGGGGGACTACCATTGTGCTGGTGACATCTGTTATCTATCCGGATTTGGAAGCAACTCTGATGGATTTAGGGCTCGCCGGCCGCAAAATTGTTTTGTTTTTACTAAATAACGATGCTAAGCCAAAACGGTTGGGCAGTCATCAAATGTATTTGGATAACGTCCAGATTTACTCAATTTCTGAGTTCGATTTTAATCAGGCTAATATTATTTCACTGGTTCAGCAGACCTAATGCCAAACTATATTTCACACCGATACTACCCGGTTATCCGCTTGCTTGTCGTTGGTATGGGCGCCGCCTCGGTCTTACCGTGGCTTGTGCTTTTTGGGAACCGGTGGGCCAACAGGATTGAACCCCTTCCTCCATTCAGCGGCGATATAGAACGGTACGGTCGCATTGTAAATGGGCCGTGGATATTGTTGTTTTTGGCAATTTGGGTGCTGATGTTTGGCTTTTTATGGCTGTTTGACTGGACAAACAAGTGGCTAAATGCTGAAGATAATGATCAACTGCTGTGGCGCACTGTGATGGTTACGCTGATGATTTTGATCATCTTTCCAGTTAATCGCTTGGTTTTATACTCTTACGCTCAAGCCCCACTCTTTATACCCGCTCGAGGTATTCTCAATTCAGTTTTCAATTTTACAGACGGTATTCGACCGGAAAATAGCTTGATCGCTATCTACATGGCTGCATGGCTTTTTGTAATTTGGGTGACAAGTAACGCACTCGGCTACATGGAGATTGGCCGAGCGTTTCAATTGGGTTTAATTGCCAGCTTGACCGGGTTAGGCATATTGGCCCGACAGGGTGAAATTCGATTTAGTTTATTTGTTCCATTCCTTGTTTGCGGTTTAGCAGCTCTATCAGTGGCCCAAATCGATTCAAGGATATCAAACGGGCACCATAGCCCCGGCCGATATTTTACCCGCATTGAGATGAGCCATTTAGCGATCAGTATCTTGGGCATGGTTGGGGCTGGCAGCCTGCTGGCCAACCTTGTGGCACCTGAACTGATAAGGGCGATCATCCAGCCTATTCTTAGATTTATAGTTATCGTATTTGAATGGATCGTGTGGACAGCGTTTATCATTCTTGAGCCCATTGCAAGGGTGTTTTTCACCATATTTGAGTCTATTTTTTCGGGTGTCTCTTTCGATTTTATATCATCTGGTTCAAACTCGGGTACAGAGCAAGCCCAAGATCTTAACTTTACAGTCTTTGAGGAAATCATCCAGATTCCTCGATATCGCTACCTCATTGTAGGGGTTGCGGTTGCTTTTGTTCTCTTGATTTTGTGGGTCGTGCTCAATCGTACGCTGCTCAAGCGCTATCGAGATTCGGCCGAAACCCAGCAAGATGAAGATGCACAACCACTACAATTTAATGGCTTCAATCGTTTGAGAGACTGGTTTAATGCACTCCGCGGCCGAACCCCAAAAACGCTACTTGATCCCAATACAATGGAAAATATCTATGCCAACTTGTGCCGCATAGCAGACAACCGAGGATTCCCACGGCCAGTTGCCCTACCACCAGACCAATATTTACCCCAATTAAAGCAAGCGTTTCCGGGGCAGGATCGGCCTCTACAGCGTATTACCAATGGATACATGCGTACCCACTATGGGGAGGTAGATCTGCCGAGCACTGATTTGCACGAGATGATTGGGGACTATCAGTCTATTTTGAGTGCCGTTGAAGAAGAGGCTGAAAATTAACCGGGGAATTCAAGTTGCTATTTCCGTTTGGTGTTGCTGATAATCGATTTGGTGTAATGGTAGCATTAGGGGTTCTGTGGCTGCTGTTTGCAGCTAGTTTTTGGTTGGCTCCAAAATGGTACATACGCAGCATAATTGTAAAACATGGAAACATTGAGGTGCGGAGTTTTGACAAAAAGACCGTTTGGGGGATCTTGTTTGCGGGGATGGTGATTTTTGCAGTGGCCTACGGGTGGATGAGCATGACGCGACATAATTTGTTTAATTCAACTGGATATGATCTAGCAATTAATGAGCAGATTGTGTGGAATACGCTAAACGGCCGCTTTTTTGCCAGCTCTGTTGAAGTAGACAATTCGTTTGCAGACCATTTCCGGCCGATGCTGATATTTTTGGTCCCGATTTACGCCATTTTTCAAACACCCAAAACGCTGCTGGCGGTGCAAGTCTTGGTACTAGCATCAGGTGCCATCCCGCTGTATTTATTGGCAAACTTTAAACTGCAAAAGCAAAAGATAGCGCTAGCTCTGGCAGCCGTCTATCTGCTCTATCCTCCGTTGGGATTCATCGCCCGCTTTGACTTTCATATTGAAGTGTTTGTGATTCCCACATTCATTGCGGCTTTCTACATGATGGAAACCGGCCGGTGGAACTGGGCATCTTTTTTCATGGTCATTCCGCTTTTGTGCAAAGAGAATATGGGCTTAACGGCAATGATGTTTGGGTTGTACGCCATCGTGCGCTGGAATAAGTGGACGTGGGGCATCATGTGGGTGACCATAGGCATATTTTTTACGTGGTTCACTGCGTTTTGGCTACTGCCTGCCGTACGCGGTGAAGAGATTGACACGCTCTCACGCTATGCTTGGCTGGGTAATGGTTTGACCGATCCCATTTTGATTCTGAATCACTTGGTCAAACAGTCGAATTGGCTCTACATGCTTCAGCTTTTGCTCCCTTTGGGACTGCTACCGCTTATTGGATTCCGTGAATTCTTGATCGCTGTGCCGGCCTTTGGCATCAATCTGCTGTCCCTGCAAGAGTGCCAGTCAACTATTTACTGTCACTATGCGATTCCAATTATTCCGATTATGTTTATTGCGGCCGTGCTTGGGCTAGTCCATTTGCAAGGGTGGCTGGGATCGAGAAGAAGTTGGTCGATTTTTTCATACGGCCTCATATATGGCCTCATTGGACTAACGCTGGCCAGCTATTGGGTATCCAATCCGTTTGGCGAAGTACCGATTTTGCCATCTGCGTTTGAACCAATTGGAAATGCGG
The DNA here is from genome assembly GCA_039199965.1 of Chloroflexota bacterium. Lineage (GTDB taxonomy): Bacteria > Chloroflexota > Anaerolineae > Promineifilales > Promineifilaceae > WTJY01. The sequence goes on from JBCCSO010000042.1 coordinate 7,256, forward strand.
AGGTGGTGAGCATGGCACTGGAAACCGTTCCGGCCGATGGGGTGTTGGTAACTACCAACGATTATGCCCCCCATCTAGCACAGCGAGAGGGACTTTTCATCATCGGTATTCCATCTCAACGAGCTGCCCCTATTGACCCAGACATTGTCTTTCTAAATCTGTACGATCAGCAGTTCATTGTCTGTGACCAAATGCGTGAGTACATCAATCAGTTGGACAAGGCGGCGTATGGAACAACGTTTCGGACAGGTGGACTGATTGTGATCAGAAAGGATAAGGGATCGGCCGAACAGTTTTTAGATTTTGTTGATAATTGGAATAATTGTGCTGGGTAAATTTGCAACCTTTGTCCTAAGTGGTCATCTCGCCAAATAAATAAGATGCGGACACCCCAACAGCAAATTTATTTCTTAAAAATTAGCGAGAAAACTACTAAGTAAATCTCAGAAAGTTTTTGATTTTAGACATGACAGGTTTCCCAAGTACTACCTCTGGTAATAACTCATTTAAAACCTGTCAGATCTTTTCAGAAAATGTTGTGATTTACTTAAGAGTAAACGCCTGACTTTCGGAATAAATTCGGAATGGATTTCCTACACTTTTTCTCGAGAGAGCTTACAATCACAAGCATTGTGATGTGCAAAGGCACACAGGGAAGTTGGTGACCCTATTCACCACCACTACAGAAACCTTAGGAGTTGAAAGATGAAATGCTTGTACATTATAAAATTTAATGACAAAGCCCCTGGCAATGTTGCAGATTTTGTGGCTGACATTGTTAAAATAAGAGCCGAACACACCCTTGATTGGATTGAGCATTCCAGTGCAGGTATGGTTTGGATTGTGGATGTAACTGCTGCAAACAGAGAGGCGTATGCAAGCTCAGTCCGTGAAATTGTAGGTCAAACCCTAAATGAATTGGTTCAAGGTGCAGATGGAAAAACTGATCCAGCGAGTATCCCAGCTGACTTGGCCCCGCTGGCTAAATATTCAAGTATTTCATTTGAAGATCTGATTGATTGCTTCACTTATGTAGGTATTCCCAATACTGTAAGTGGAAACAACCCATATGCAATTGCGCCAACAGAAATTCATCCCCTCCTCAACTATTACTTTAACCAGCTAACCGTTGCAAAAGGGTTAAAAGGTGGCATTGGCGGCTGGACTGGCTAAACTTTAAAATTAAATTCTTTCATCCTCTTAATTATTCGCTTATTAAGAGGATGTTCATTTGAAAATAATTCTAAACCCATGTCCAATGCTTGATTCAAAGTAGATTCAGAATTATTTACTCGCCCTAGCTTGTATTCTGCATGTCCAATATTAGTCAATGTAACCACTAAATTTGGATGCGGACCTGAAAAGACTACCTCACAAATCTTTCTTGCGAAACTCAAGACCTCAAGAGCCTTTATTGTTTCATCTAAGTTTACATACAGATAACCAAGATTATTCAAGCTTTCCGCAGTATCTAAGTGATATTCCCCTAGTATATCTTTTCGAATTCCATAGGCTTCTTGATGGTATGCTTTGGACTCATTAAAACGATTCATGAGACTTAGAGCATGCCCGATGTTGTTTAAGCTAAGTGCAGTTCTTGGGTTATTCTTTCCAAAAATCTTTTGTCTAATCTCCAAGGCATTTTGTAAAAATAGTAGTGACTTTTCGCACTCTCCTGCAGAGCAAACAATCATCCCCAAATTGTTTAGGTAGTCTGCCGTTGATGCATGGAATTTCCCAACGGCTGCCATACTCACATCTACTGCTTGCTGTAAATAGCTTTGCGCCCCATCAAAATCCTGTTGAATGAAAAGTAAACGGCCGTATTCGTTATAAGCTTCGGCCGTTTGTGGGTGTTGATCACCCAAAATTTCAAGTCGTAAATCAAGCGCCTTTTTCAAAAAGGACTCTGCATGGTCAAGTTGCCCCAAATCGCGCAAAATTTTACCTACGTTTAAATATCCTTCGGCCGTATGCTCATGCTTAGGGCCAGCAGTTTCCAGCCAGATGTCTAACGCCTTCCGAAAATACTCGCTTGCCCCCTGATAGTCTCCCATCTGTCTAAAATGCTCTCCCACTGAATTTAACAACCACGCACTCCGGCCGCTGCGACGATCTACCGCACTCTCGGTTACTGCGCGTAAATGCAAATTCCATGACAGCAAAGGCACCGGATAACCCGCTTTATTAATGCGAGCCGTCTCTTCAAATACAATCGACTCCACACTTGCAAGCGTTTCTTGGACCGCATCTTCAGCAAACTGCCTGACAAAAGCGGCCACCAGCCGATGCATACGAAAAATGTCGTCTTTCTCTTCATACTCAATCAAGCCTAAGTCGATTAATCTTGAAAATCCTTGATCCGCTTTGATCTCTAACTGTTCATACCCCACAATGGGTTCCACTGTTTTAATAAGCAGCTGATACCAAATCGGTTCACCGGGAGCAAAGTGTGCGACCCGCACCAAGAGCGCATGAGCCAGTTCATCTGTTTCTTTTTTGAGATCAAGCTGGTCATAGCTCAGGGCAAAAGTTCGGGCAACATGCTGTACATGACCAGTTGGTGAGAGTCGAGAAGAATCTGTGCTCTGTTGGAGTGATTCATGATCCAACAGCTTGGGGTCTTGTAGTTCAGCCAGATAGTTGGCAGGCGTTATGGAGCGGCGGCGCAAATACAAATATCGGCCAGCCATGTGAAGTGCCAGCGGCAAGTCCCCAAGCTCGGCCGCAATTTTGTCCAGAGCATCTCTATCATTCGCTTTGCTTAAGCTTGCCAATAGATCAATACTTTCATGCCGGTACAATGCCCCCAGCGAGATCGTTTGTACACCCAAAATCGGGTCCCAATCTCCTCGACGGGTTGTGACCAAAATGCGGCAGCCTCCGCTGGTTGGCAGCCATTCGGCCAACAGCTCTTCATCCTCACAGTTGTCGAAGACGAGCAGCCGGGGGATCGGGCTTTGCCACGCTTTACGGACAAGCTTCACTTGCTCTTCTAGGGGCAGCTCCCAAAAAATCGGGGAGAGATTCATTCCGCTTACCCCACCGCAGGCTGCAATTTTGCTGGGGACTGCTTCTGCATCCTCAAAACTAAGCCAGTACACTCCACCATGAAAGAACTGCCCGTATAGATGCACAAATTCGCTGGCTAATTGGGTTTTACCCACACCGCCTAAGCCGATGGCGGCTGCTATGTTTGACTGTCCGACCGCCGCCATATGCCCCTGCTGGAAGTGACGAGCCAAGTGAAGCAGATCCAATTTCCGGCCGACAAAAAAGCGATTGCGACTTAAAGGCATTTGAGAGCCAGGAGGTAAATTCCCCGGTTCAGGTAACTCATCAGTAGGCAAATTAAAATCTACTGCTGGAATCTCTTCTTCAAAAAACGATTCTTTGGGAAACAATTCGATAACAACCTTTTCTAAGTTTGGATGCTGACCCAACTCTAAAAATTGCTCTAACCAGTCCCGATCCACTTTGCCACGGCTTACCAAAATGCGGGCCAAGACCTCCAGCTCAGACCACTTTGTAGGAAAGTACCCCTTACGCCAATGCTCAACCGAAGCACCACCACTTTTTCCCAATGCGATACCGATCTCATCTTGAATGGCTGAGATTTTCTTTTCTTCTAACTGTTTGATTCGATATATCGCTTTAGTCAGCAATTCTGCAAACTTGAATCCTCTTGCATCCATCTCTGTTGCCTTTCAAATCTCAATTGCCAAAAATTCGGAATCTATTCGGAAAAGATTTCCGTCCATGTTGGCCAGAGGTATGATAATCTTTTGACTGAATAGTTCAGGGGAGATTACGTATAGGAATTATAGCGAATTTTTAATCCAGAGGTAGAGGAATCACTTCAGAGGACTGCATAAATGGTGTTCTTGTGTGCACCCAGATCGGCCGCAAGCTTTAGTGGCTGATCCTGCAATTATTAAATTTATTTGTATTAGCGGGCCTTGCAACTACATACATCACTAGGCGAGTTAAAGAATTAGCCTCACTATTAAGCCCACTTAACTTGCCTCACGACCATACCGATTTGATATGCCTTCGTTACCCCACATTCTCGGTTGGTTTAGCTTGGCATAGCTGACTTCTATACCAAGCTACGGAAGGAGAAAATATTATGAGCCATGGAAAAGGTTACAAAATTGTGGCCCCTAGATCAAAGTTTTATCAGGGTCCGTTCGGCCGGATTTGCCCTGACCTGCCTGCTTGGTTGCCGGAAATAGATTTGACCCCAGCTGAGCTTGAAATTGCAGGTCGGGTTGATATGGCAGTAGAAATGAGGTTGTTGGATGTTGCCAACAGGCACATGATCGAAGTCACTGAGCCATCTAAAAAACCTCAAGACGTTGTGGATGCAGGCACCGACAGAGATGATGGAAATGATTCAAATATTCCGGCCGGATATACCTACTTTGGCCAGTTTGTTGATCATGACATCACCTTTGATCCTGCATCATCACTCATGAGGCAAAATGACCCCAGCGGTTTACTGAACCACCGGACACCACGTTTAGATCTAGACAATCTTTATGGTGGTGGCCCAGCGGCTAGCCCCCATCTTTATGACAACGGCGACAAGTTTAAGTTTGCGATTGGGGAAGTGCTGGAAGTCATCAACGAAGGGACTGACACAGAGCAAACGTTGGTACTGCCCGACTTACCTCGGGTCAACACGCAACGTCTGGGGCCGGGTGACACAGCCACGGCCGTAATTGGCGATCCGCGAAATGATGAGAATATCATTGTCTCGCAGCTCCATTTGGCGTTCTTGCTTGCACATAACACTCTGTTTGACGCCGCGATTAAGCTGACCCAAAATCAAAAACGCCGTGAGGAGTTAACAGATACTGAAAAAGAAGCTGCTTTTAACCAAGCCCGTACAACGCTCCACTGGTTGTATCAGCATATTGTGTGGAATGATTTTCTACGCAGAATTTCTGATCCAGCCATCCATAAAGCTGCGCTTCAGTTAGAAGATGTGAACACGGCCGATGACGAGCCCACAGGCATTAAACGCTGGAAACTTGGCCTTGACCACATTTATAAGTGGAAAAATCAGCCCTTTATGCCGCTGGAATTTTCTGTAGCCGCCTACCGATTTGGTCACACCCTTGTGCGCAACAGTTACCAAACAAACGGCCCACATCGGGGTTTTCAGGAATTTGCCCCCATTTTTGATAACAGTGTTGGGCGTCCAGACAACGATCAGCCTGATGATTTACGCGGACGCCGAATGATGCTTGCAAAGAATGTCCTTCAGTGGGATTGGTTCCTAAACATGCGCAGTTCTGGCGGCCCATTCCCGCAAATGACCAGACGCTTTGATACCAAGCTATCTAACGCGCTTGCCTTCTTGCATGAAAGAAAGCTCAACATCGGTGATGACATTGAAGAACCGACCGAGCGCAAAATGAATTTCTTAGCTTTTAGAAATTTATTACGTGGCTATCGGTTTGATCTCCCATCCGGGACATCAGTGGCCAAAAAATATTGCCTACCAGAAATTGATCTGAACCCAGAGGTAGATATTGACGCACTTTGGTATTACATCTTAAAAGAAGCCGATCTGCAGGGGGATGGCAATCGATTGGGCAAGGTTGGTTCAGCTATTGTCTGCGCGACATTTGCGGGGCTACTAACCGGCGATCCCAATTCTTATTTCAATTGCGAACCGTGCTGGCATCCCGCCAATGATGACCTACTAAAAAGTCTTTTAGATGACGGGGATATGATGTTGAATCAGGATCCCAAATTAGAAGATCCAGAAGATCGCCGTCGGAATGCACGGGATGCGACCGGTGAGGAAGTTTGGACGTTGGCATCAATCATTCGTTTATCTGAATTGCCGGTTGATGCGGGTGATTTTAACAATCTCATCTTAAATGATGCTGAAGGACCACGATAGAACACAAACCCATTGGATTTGTTCTAATGTTAATTTTAAGCGGTCGCTGTGTATGCGGCGGCCGCTTGATCTATTCTGACGGAATAAAAGGAGTACATTTATATGCCTTTATTTGATATTGAAACCCAAAAGGTAACTATTTCAGACAGAATTACACTTAACACATCGCTAGCCAGCGGCAGCTACACTATTTTAGGGTCAGATACCACTAGTGATGGTGCCGCCTTTGAAGTTCTAGAAGTTGAAGAATTAGATCAGTTTGCGGAACTGTGTAGAGAAAATGGGGTCACCATAGAGAGCCATTTTTCGGTGACTGTAGATGGTGCCGCCCCGGAAACGGCCGCATTGGAAACCACTGCCATCGAACCGATGACGCTTGATGTCGAAAATCCTGATCCCCAAAAAGGGATGGCTGTGTACCATGTAGACGAGGCTGGCACAGTCCGCTGGATATTTCCCAATGGGTTACATCAAGAAGCCGGTTCTTTAAACACAACGGCCGAGGCTCTTGGCACAACTCTTTCATTCAACTTGCCACTCGCCGCTATGACAGGTGGTCAATCTGAGTCCCTTGCTCTGCGTGTAGGCCAGCAGTTTGTGAGGCTAGTCTCATGGCCGCTAGAGCAAGCTGCTTTTGAAGCGATCAGACTGTGGGAAAAAGCCTTCAGACCATACGAATTCCTACAGCTTAAAGATGGGGAGTTCAAAGATGACATCGATTGGAGGTTCCTACGCTCTGGGCGATCCCTGCTACTGATCCACGGAACATTTGTTTACACTGAATCGACCTATGACGCACTGATTGCGGCATTGATTAAGCAAGGCAGGTTCGATGAGCTGTGGGAGCATTATGATGGCCGTATATTTGCCTTTAGCCATCCATCCTTACACCACTCCCCTTTTGCAAATATTGATAAGTTTTTTGAGATGTTGCCTTTTAATGGCCGTCCTATGGAGCTAGATTTTATAGCGCACAGCCGCGGGGGGTTGGTTGCCAGAGTGCTGGCTGAGCAACCTGCGCATCCCGGCCGGGTGAAGGTGAATAAGGGGGTTTTTGTTGGTACACCGAATCGGGGGACCGCGTTGGCAGACAAACAACAGTGGCCGTTTATGCTCAATCGGATGGCGAATGTAGCCCTATCGCTCCCAATCAACCAGCAGAACGGGCTTCAAACCGCCTTGATCAGGTTTGCTCAATTTCTTGGGCAAGGGATTATTCCGGATTTGCCGGGCCTACAAAGCATGGACCCTGACGGGGCCTTTCAGCAAAACATCAATCAAACCAGTGGCCACAACACAGAGTATTTTGCGATCACGGCCGACAGCGAACCAACTGGAGAACGCCTGCTGAACCTGTTTAGAAGCGAAGCAGCCGACCCCCACTTTGACCACGCAATCCATGGCGAGGACAACGATGTGGTGGTCCCCTCAGCCGGGGTGCATACCCTGAGCCAATCTGCAACAGGATTTCCCATTCCAACTGAAAAAGTGCACTTATTTGCTGATTCTACTGATGTACATCACTCCAACTTTTTTAGTCAATCAGAAACAATCAACAAATTGATTCAATGGCTAACATAATTTTGTAGGACGAATACCATGACTCAGTATATTGCAATTAGAAAACATAAGCGTTCCGAACGTCCAGAAACGCTCTCTCTATCAGGTGATGGCTCAAGGGGAGACTACACCATGACCGATGATTACTCGCTTGGAAAAGCTGAATCGCTTAAAAGTGCAGGGCTAAAAGATATAAGTCAGTTTGATCCAGAAGATATGACTCAGCAAAGACTCAGCTAGGCGATTGACTGCTTCCAGCATCTCGATCGTTTACACACGTTTGTGGTAGAGGTGAGTAGTGAAAGCACGACCGATCAGGTTATGAGTGAGTTAGATGATGAATATTTGATCATTCCTGCTATTGAGCTCAATCTTCCAGAACCTGCTCAACTCGGCCGCAGATTTAGCCGTCGGCCGCGACGCGCCCGCAAATAGCCCGAAGTCAGCGGGGTAGAGGCTACGCACAAAAATGGCATTACAGAAAAAAATGTGATTGTGGGTGTTCTAGACACCGGCTGTGATGCAGATCATTTAGAGTTACGGCGCAAACGCATCAACTTCGGTTACATTCCGCTTAAAGCTGAACCGGGCAAAATTCGAAATATTCGTGGTTTTGACACCCACGGCCACGGCACCCACGTGTGCGGCATTATTGCCGACAAAAATATCGGCGTTGCTCCAAATGTTGAGCTGATGGCAGCCTCTGTCATTGAAAGCGAAAGACACACAACCAGCCTTAGACGTATCACCATTGCGCTCGACTGGATGCTGCAAGAGATTTCGACTGAAGACAAACTTGAGAAGCCGGTAGCCATCAATATGTCATTGGGATTCTTGCCTGAATGGCTCCCTGAACCAGACCAGCAGGCAGCCCAAAACGGTATGCAGCAAATCATCACCACGCTGGTTGATGTCTTCAAAGTTTTACCCATTGTGGCCATAGGCAATGAAGGATTGGGCAAAATGCGCCTGCCCGGAAGGGTGCGCGGATTTTTTGTTGATCTTTGATCAGATAGTGGTAGGCTGTAGGCATTCCCTTCAGTAGGGGATAGGCGCTCGCATGAACGGCCTAAATCGTGGCAAATATTACGGTGAGTGTCTCTCCCCGGTGTAGAAAAACAATCCATGCCGGGGAGAGACACTCGCATTAACTTGATTTTTTGCACAGACTCGCCATTGCGAGCGCCTATCCCCTACAAAATTGCGCTCCATCAACAATTTCTCCGCGCACCCTGCCCGGAACACTGACTGGAAATACAGAGCCGAATGTAGTAGGCTATGGCGTAGGTATTCTGTCGGCCGTTGAGCGCACAATCACCAACCGAAGCATCTACGCAGAGAAAC
>JBCCSO010000043.1:0-15797 GCA_039199965.1 Chloroflexota bacterium
GTGCCGGTATCAAAAACTCCGGCCGCATTGATGTACAAATCAGAACCATTAACCGCTATGCCCCACAAATCCTCTTGAGATGTATCGAGTCCGAAGTCTGAGCCATCTGCGTAGAGCGAGAAGTAGCCGGCCGTATTTTCCCCCAAAGAAGTTGGTGTAAACGCAATCAAATCTTCGTCAAGCGAGTTGAGCGTATTGCCAAACTGCTTGAGCGTTTGAGCGGTCCCCAAAGTGCTGATAATAATCCGGCCGTCAGGGAGCACGGCTATCGCATCGATGTCTTCTTTATCCGTATCTAACCCCACATCAGAGCCGTCAAAGTACATTTCATAGGTCCCTTCTGTCTTTGGGCCGATCTTGGTGGGAATAAAGCGAACAATGTCAGAATCGTCGATGGTTCCAAACCCTGGCAGGACTGTGTCCCCTGCAAAGCTGAGTAAAATCGAACCATTATCCAGCAGCGTGAATGCATCGATATCAAGCAAAGGATTGCTGCTCAAGCCCACATCAGAGCCATCAAAGTAACGGCCCCACGTATCAGTTGCTTGTTCGTATGAAAGAATGTCTTCATCTGTAAAGGTTACACCGTCAACAGTACCAGCAGAGGTTGAGCTTATGTACACAACGGGGGGAAGCGGATCGGTCAAGGTTGGTGCATTTTCATCGTCACCACCTGAACTTGGTGGCAGGGTTGGCTCACCAACAGCATATGTTAGCAAATCGATCCATTTTGATTCAGTTGAAAATGGATAGCTGGCACTGGTGTAGTCTGAATAATGCTGAGAATTAATACCGGCCGGGAAGTAAATTGACAATCCATGTGCATTTGAAAAATCCCAAAACGTATTCCCGTATAGCCCACTGCTCCCACTCTTTTGGTGATTACTAATGACGAGCCCGTTCGATTGATTGGCGTCAAGCGCATCTTTAATACTTTCGATATTTAAATCGATCGGAATACTGTCTATAGCAACACCAAGCAAATTTACAAAATCATACAAGTCAATGAACTCGTCATTTTGATTGATTGTAAAGTAATCGGTTGAGTCAAATTTCTGAACACTTGTTAATGCACTCATTATTTCAGGCGCGTACCCACCGTCAATCAGCAAAGTGGTTAAATTTTGCAGGTTGTCACTCAGCGTGCTTATTTGCGCCAGATCTAAAACTGAAATTGTGAATGGTTTGTTATTCACTTGCTCCAAATTGGCAGCGTATTGATCTGAGATATGGATGGCCTGTTCGCGAGAAGATCGGCCGATGATTCCATCGATATATTGGTTAAAAGTAAATATTCCCCATGCTAAATTTTGCGACGCAACGATGTAATCAGCTTTGTCCTTAAATAAGTCTGCCAATTCAGCCATTGCCATTAAGCAGGCGTCAAAGTGAATGATGTCTATTTTTTCATCGAGAGTAGCGGCAAATGTTTGCAGGTCAGCTGGATCAACGAAAGTTGTTTGACCTGTTTCATCCCAAGCAACCCCTCTTACGCCAGCTCCATGATTAGCGATGGTTAGATATCGCTTTTCGGCCGGAAATTCTTCCGTTGCCCAATTTACAAAACCGCTCAGAACGGCTTCACTCCCCGAATCTAACTCGTTAGACTGCCAAGCTTCTCCTGAGTTTAAATTGATCTCAACTCCATTTGTAATTTCAACAAGCCGACTGTCATTTGGCCTTGAACCGTCAAATAAGACGATGATACGAACATCTGAAGAGTGGACTTGATTCTTTAGCTTTTCAGTTGCTTGGCGTAGAAAAGGGTCGAGGTTGTTGTCGCCTGCTAGATAGAACAATGCTAGCCATTCTGACTCTTGAGGTGGCACGACATTATCATTAAGCCAAACGGCATCATAGTCGTCGTAAAAGATTCCGTCTGATGGGTCTGGAGGGATCTGATCGTTTCCGATTAGTGCATCTAAATCTCCATCCCCGTCGAGGTCACCCAGTCGAGCGATTGCTGTGCCGTTATCTGAGTCACCTAAAACTTGACCGGCCGTAAATAGGCCATCTCCGTTGTTGATCCAGATACGATCTGAAGCATTGTTGGTCTGCCGCTCATTAATAACAAAAGCGTCAAGATCTCCATCTCCGTCTAAATCACCTAAGGAAACCCCTTCACTGTCATAGTTTCCGATGACTTGGCCCGTATCATAAAACTCCCCCCGGCCGGTATTGAACCAAACAGAATTAGATTGCCCTTTTTGGTTAACAAAAAATACATCCAAGAACCCATCTTGATTTAAATCACCCAGCGCTAGGTCTTGAGTATCATCATTTCCTAACCCTTGAACATTCTCAAAAGTTGCATCGCCGTTATTCAGCCAAACTTGATTGGGTGAGTTATCCCAGTTAACGGTTATAGCATCTAAATCTCCATCATTGTCTAAGTCACCCAAAGCAACATCTAGTGATAATCCATTTCCTAGTGAAACTCCTTCCGAAAAGATCCCGCTGCCATTATTGAGCCAAATTTGATTTGGTTCTGAAATTTCTGCTCCAATTCGATTATTTGCAACAAACGCGTCTAAATCTCCATCCCCATCAAGGTCTCCAAGTTTGACCCCAATGCTCCCATTTCCACCGATCGCTTGACCGCTGTCTGTAAACTGCCCATTTCCGTTATTAAAATAGACACGATTGGGTGACACTTCATTGATGGCGCCATCAACGGCTAAAAATATATCGAGGTAGCCATCGCCATTTAAATCCCCGAATTCAACCCCCTTTCCCGCTTGGGGCCATGACTGAACCTGAGTGAAGCTTGCGGAGCCATTATTTAGAAAGACTTTGGTATAGCCACCGGGTCCATTTGTTACCACAAAATCAAAGTCGTTATCACCGTCTAAGTCTCCAATCTCAATGTCTCTCGAATCGCTATTAGCAATAGGATTGTGTTGGGTAAAAGTCCCTTTCCCACCGATACCTGCAGCTCCAATTTGCCCTACATAAGGTTCAGCCAGTGGAATGTTAGAGCTATTGCGTATTCCGGTCGTATGGGTCCATTGAATGAGCTCGCCCGGAATAAATTGTCCAAACGGATTTAGCTCAGCATTTTTCCCATTAATGGAGTAAGCAGAGAGGAGTTCGCCACCACCGCGACGATCTAGAATCCAACTGCTCGAATTTACCGATGGTGAAAGCAGCGTTTGGTTGAATGAGATAGAAATAGAGCTTGAGATCTGAAAATCTGTTGCATGCAGGCTTGGTTGGATCGATTCGATGATTGGCCTGTGCAAAGGTACTGATAGGGCTGTTGGAAGAGACCATTGCCCGAGGTTGTCTTGAACTCGTAGCTGTAGGACTTGCTGATTTGTCGTTAAAGCATCCATTCTGATAATGCTTGATGCTTGCGTTCCAATAACCCCATCTACAGGGCTGCTCCACTCATACCCTAGAATCTGGCCGTTGTCAGACCCCTCACCCAAGAGAATTAAGGTGTTGTATCCAAATGAAAATTCTAGGTTTGATGCAGTTGGTTGTTCATCTGAGGATAATGCGGTTACTAAATTGACCTGTTGTATTTGATCGATTGGATCAGGAATAGCGCGATAGGTTCGAGAAATTAGATCGCCATTTACCACGGCGCTGATTGTCATCTCATCCCCATACTCTGCACCCACGTGGCGGCCGTCAATTGAAAACACCGGCTGACTCCATAACGTTGACGTGGTTGTCATCGTATACGTTTGCCCTTCATGAGCCAGAGTTACCTCGACACCATTAGTTGGGACACCATCTACGTAAACTGATCCCCATACGCACCCACACCAATCGTCATCATCGTCTGGTGCCGGAAGGGGAGGACCTATTCCTACGCATCTTGGACCCAAGGGAGGAGGATCATTACTCTGAATAGTTTGAAAATTATGTTCTGCTGCCTCGACCAACTTAGACTCAGCAGAGAATTTAGGTACAAAAAAAATACCCAACAAGCAGCCTAAACAAAATAAAGGGTAAAGTAATCGATATATTCTCATAAGACTAAATTGGTGATTGTTTAAGGCCGTTTTCAAAAAATAATCGTCCGGAAAAGAGTTTTGAAAACGGCTGCTGGGCGATTTCAAAACGTACAAAATGGATAATTTAATTTTGCAAATCGCCTAAAGTAAAATTATCTGGATTTTTGGGGAGAAATCATCCTTCATTCCCAAATAATTTCGTAAATGAGTTAAGTAGATTCGAGAGGATCGGCATTTCTATGCCGATCCTCTTTAGAATATGTGAGCCCTCTGAAGAGGTATGCGTTAATCGGATATTACGTGAATACCGTCTAACGTCTCGCCTGCCATGCCGTTTCCGCTCCCATCAAAGAAGATACTTTGCGTGGTGCAGGTTGTTGATCCGCTATCAAGGCTTGCACCTGCGCATATAAAGAAGTCGGCCGCGTCACCTGAAATCGATCCTGTATTGAAGATACCGGCCGGATTGAAGTATGCCTCTGAACTATTGATCGAAATGCCCCAGGTATCCTCGGAGGCGGTATCTAATCCGATATCAGACCCATCTGCATAAAGTGCAAAGTAGCCAATCGTATTTGCCCCCAGCGACTGTGGCGTAAATACAATTAGATCCTCATCCAAGGCATTGAGCTGGTTGCCAAATTGCTTTGTAACTTGGGCAAGACCAAGGGTACTGATAACAATTCGTCCATCATCCAGCACTGCAATCGCGTCTATATCTTCTTTGTCAGTATCTAGCCCCACATCTGACCCATCGAAATACATTTCGAATGAGCCTTCTGTCTTTGGGCCGATTTTGGTTGGAATAAATCGAATAATATCGGAGTCATCTACGGCACCTACATCAGGCACAGTTGTTGAACCCGCAACACTCAGCAGGATCGATCCGTCGTCCAAAATCGTAAATGCATCTACGTCCCGATAAGGACTTCCATTTAACCCTACATCTGATCCATCAAAGTAACGAGTCCAGCTATTTGTTGAAAGATCAAACTCAAGGATATCTTCATCTGTAAATGTGACCCCATTCACCGTACCGGCCGTGGTTGAACTTACATAAATCAACCCATTAGCAATTGGGTCGTCTATTTCGGAGAAATCTGCACCGATAGACTGATTTTCAGTCATCAGAACGTTGGTGATTTCACCACCAGATGCATCTCCAGTCCAATTATCAAATTGATATCCTTGAGCTGGAAGCGCTTGGATATTGACATTTGTGCCGTCTACGTAACTGTTATTTTCACAGTTAGGCGGGGTTAATACATTTATTTGCCCCTGGTTGCTAGGAGGCTGGTTGACCGTAAGCGTGAAGCATTCAGGAACATTCTCAAAAATCGCTGTAAATGATTTTAGCTCATTTAGATTAGTTGAAATAGAAGCTGAATTTGAAGCTGAATCGCCTGACCATCCTACAAACTCGTAATTTTGTGACGGATTCGCCGTTAATGTGACATTTGTGCCAGAGGTGTATTTTGAGCCACAATTTGGAGCTGGAACAACATCTACTGTGCCACCAACTAAAGGATTCGTTTGAAAATCTAAGGTATGACATAATGTTGAAAAAGTAGTCCAAACGTCTACTGTATGAGAAACGCGTGGAGCTGAGACCCCATTTGTGAACAGCTTAACCTGATAAGTCACTGGGTCAGATTGAGTAGGAAATAATCCAAACTCCCCATAATGATCTACATTTGCCCCAATAGTTCTTTCACCAATTTCAAGCGGGAAGGGGCCCCAAGTCTCAACACCATCAACATAAATATAAAACTCACCAGCCGTATTAAACGGTTGACCATTGCACTTCTCAATATCGATTCTGATCATGTATCCAGTTATGTCAAAATCATATTCCAAAATCCCACTAGGTTCACAGATTGAACTGCTTGTAGAAACATGGTGAGAATAATCTTGTTCTAGTGGTTTTTGAGTGGCATAAAATGCGACCGGCTTTGAATACTTGTAATCGTTAGGGTTATCGTTGACTGATATAACCCTCGCTACAAAGTCATGTGACCCAGTTAGCCCTAAAAGAATCGGGTCAAACTCCACATCAACCTTTGAGTCCCCTGCATCATATTCCGTAGTAAGCGACGGGATAATATTGCCATCAACCAATATTTCCATCGTACCATTAAAACTTAAATCATTTCCATCACATTTCTCTAAGCGTGCCCTAACAAGTGATGTTGAATGTGGATACAACTCGAGCGAGACAATTCCGTTTTCTTCACAATAAAACGCATCATCATAATTTGTTGGACTCATTCGGTATATATATTCTTCTGAAGAAGCTACCCTGAGACTATATTCATCGCTTTGTGGATCGTAGCAAACCTCATCTCCATCCGTTGGTACTGATACTCCCGGTATAGCATTGCTAGAAACTGAATTGCTAGCCGTAAAACAAAGTTGCCCCAGAGGGCTTGGCACTCTTGCGTTGGATCTTCGATTGCTTAATTGAGGATTGGACACAACAGGCTGGCAGTTTAAAAATGCGCGACATGTCATCGTAGCTGCCTCTGCGCGGGTTATATTCCCACCCGGGTCAAAATACCCATTTGACTTTCCTTTGACAACGCCTAAGTCACACAGCCAGCGAATTGTCTCATTATTGGTATCAGGAAAAACACAGCTCAGGGTTCCAATATCATCATGCTTTAGTAGAATTCGACCAATAATGTACGAAAATTGCTCTCGGGTGATGCTGTCGGTTGGCCCCATGAGTCCGTTGGTATAGCCATTTAAAATTCCATCTCTATAAAATTGCTCCATCACTCGCTCTGCTTCACTATTTCCAGTTAGATCTGGAAATAATCCAAGTGCAGGTGGGAGGTTAGTTTCTGCATTGCTAGGAGAATAGCTATATAACCAACGCCCAGCTAGATATGCCGCATGTTGTCTCATGATCGGCTCATCGGGATCAAAGAAACGCTTGAACTCTCCGTTAACCTCTCGGAGAACGCCTTGTACATATCCCCTTTGATAAAGCTCTTCAATCGCATCATAATGAACGTTTGTCGTTGGTACATCGCAAAATGCAGTGTTTGGAGAAGGGCATCCATCAAAACCCGTTTCGCAATCTGGAGAATCAAATGCACAAGGTGTACCTGTATGCCCACCGACCCAAAGGTTGAACTCATCAGGATTATAGTTGGGGTCATATCCCCAAGGGTTTATGATACAAGCTCCGACACAGCTCCCATTGAAAACGCCACCGTTTAAATTTTCCACTTCAAAATGTAGATGGTCTTCTGGAGCGCCTACAAGTGCAATAGGGTCACCCTCAGCCACAATCGTATTTGCTGGGGTAAGAATTTCACCCACATGGGTATATCTAACTGTCCACGTGTACTCTACTCCGTCAACGGTTCGGTTATGATCGACGATAATCGTTCTGTTTTGAGACGATACACCAGGTGTAACCCTATCGACAACCCCATCAGCTACGGCAAATACAGTTTCGCCGCCACCCCAATCAAGAATATCTGTTCCTTCATGATCATACCCTCCAAGGTCAGTGTAGCAAGCAACTCGATTAGAAACAGATCCACCGTAGGCGAGCCCCATTACTTGATTACGGTCAACATCATAATTAATATTTGTATCCCTCCAGTATGGATGTGAATCAGGATTTGGGACCAAGACATTATTTACTTTCTTTAAAGTGAATCCATCGTTATATGGAGGACATTCACTTCCTGGATTAAGACCAAGGAGCTGATGTGTCCAACTTGAATTGGGAAAACTAGTAATATGACGCATTGAGTCTGACATAGGCCAATACATTAGTGGAATATGTGTTTGACTTGATTGTGATGCTTCTAGATTTAGTTCAGCATCCAGCCGACTGGCATCTACACTGAAGCTTTGTGTGAATATAAAGGCGAGTACCAACAGCCCGCCCATAAGTAATTTAACTCTTGAAAAATTCTTGTCCATTTTTTCTCCATTCTTATTTTCCCCACTAAATAATTTCAATGGGCTTGGAATTAACAAAGGTATAAATGCAGCAGAATCTCTTTTTTGCACATGAATATTTCAAATTTACTTTTTAGGTGTGAAAGGCTTTCTAGTTATAGGCTTTTTGAGTTAAAAAATATGCTCCCCAATAGAAGGGATGAACTAAGATATTTTTCGACGGCTTATTTTTGTTCTCTTTCAGGATTCCCCTTATATTATTAAAAAAACTGTCAGCATAGTTCATCCCTTCCGAATCTGTAAAACTAAATAGATGGAAGGTAGCTTTATCATCAACCACCCACAGAGTTGCCAGCACACTTTCAGCCCCAGAAAGCAAAAATGATCTAACTAAACCGATATTTTCTCCCCCTCTAAATTCTCCCCGGCCGGACTCACAACAACTCAAAACGACAAGGCGAGCGTCTAACTCTAAATCTAAAATGTCTAGGGCAAGCAATTTGCCATCAACCAATTCTATCGATGACAGTGAAGGATTATCTGCTCGGAAAAAAACATGCGTCGCCAAGTGAATATTTTTTGCCCTCTTCATTAGGCTCGAGACTTGCACCTTTGTTGCATCATTGCCTATTAAACAAACCCAATTCTTTTCTTGAGCTATTGAGGAGACTTCATTTTCTGCAAATGAAAGTGTGTCGCCATCATATCCCACGGCTAAATTGGTTTTATTTTGATCATCACGTGGCTTTGACATCGTTAAGGCATAGGCTCCGGCCGAAATCAGTATCTCATGGGTTTCGATTAAATAAGATCCAGTTTTTGAATTAAAAAGAGCATGAAACGGGAGTCGATGTAGATTCTTGTCTGGAGAAATGATAAGTATCTCAAATTGTGAAATGAGCTCCTCAATAGGGCGAAAAATTTGCTCATACCATGCGTTTAATGGTATTTGAGCAGATAAGATTAGCTGATTCAAACTCTTCTCTAGAATTTCTTCAGGCATATTACTGACCATCGCTATCCTTGAATAGCCTGAATCAAGATCTTGTAGACTAATCTGTGGGCCCAATTGAACCGGCTCGAAAAACTTTGTTGAAGAAATCGGCAGCACCCAAATTTCTTCGTTAATGATAAAGAAGTTTAGGTACAAATGGTTCGGTGATAGCTTTTCTGACAAGTCAGCTAGGGTTATTTTTGATTGGGTGAAAGCGTGCTCCAATGATGTAGGATTTTGAGCCTTTTTCCTTCGATGTTCGATCCGCTCCAAATCATTATCGATCGGATTATGACTTGGAGCGTCTTGATGATTCGCCTCCCTGTTCAATTTTCCTTCTTGGATATCGACAAATGATCGATTCTTGATTTTTTCAACCCATTTAAAGATGTTATGGTTTCCCCCCTTTTGCAAATGGAATTGAATTAAACTGTCATAAATCTGTCTCTTATCATGCAAAAAGTTAGCCCTCAAATCGGCATCTCCTAAATTTTTTCCGAATTTTTCAATGATTTCGACAGATTTTTCCCAGTGAATCTCGCACCTTTTGTTGTTATTGAGTTGAAAATAGCAAAGCCCCAATAAATGATTTACTTGATATCTCAACTCCCAAAGCTCTAAAGTTATTGTTTCTGTGTCAAGTTTAGTCAGAAGTTCAATTGAAGCGTCAAAATCGAATTGCTTGTAATGGCACAAGGCTCTCAGGTAACCTGCTTCTGCATTCTCAAC
Organism: Chloroflexota bacterium; assembly: GCA_039199965.1. GTDB lineage: Bacteria > Chloroflexota > Anaerolineae > Promineifilales > Promineifilaceae > WTJY01. The sequence continues at coordinate 9,610 of JBCCSO010000043.1, forward strand.
CGCTGATTTAACCAAATCTTGTTGAATTATGTTCAGATCTTTTTGAATAGATCCGATTACTTGGCTTTTAGGCTGATTGAGTCTCCAAAATAAGTGAGCAAGCTCTACATACAGATAATCAGACTGAACCGTATCGTTTAATTTAGTTTTAATCTCTTTAAAACGGTTCATGGCCGCCTCAACATCTATCTCAGACCGATTTTGTTTCATCGAAAGTACTGCTAAATTACAAACTATTCGGATAAGGTCCTCAAGCCAATCGTCACCAAGGCGAGACAGTAAGTCAAAAGCGATTTTTAGATGGTGTTCAGCTTCATCTAGAAGGTTCAAAGATAATTTTGAATGGCCGATATTGTTTTGGGTTCGTCCCATCTGTGCTGTTTTTTCATACGAATCGGGAGTATGTTGCCACAAATTAAGCGTTTTATAGTAGAGCTCAATCGCTTCTTGTGTACGGCCGCGAAGCACAGCTAAATTAGCTTGATTGATCAGTAAGCTATTAAAGCGGTTTGTGTAATCTTGAGGATCTATGCTCTTTTTGAGAATCGGCTCTGCCTCTTTTGATATTTCAAGTGCTTCTTTAAAATTGCGTGATTCTACTAATGCCCCAACATATCCAACTGACATTCTTGCCCACAGCAAGTCTTCATTTTTTGACTTGAATATATATGAACACCTCTTGAAACATTTTGCTGCTTCACCATATTCCCCGGTTATAACATTGATGTTTGCTCTGACCCAGTGAGCTAGCCCCACAATAATTTGTTGATCAGTTGACTCTCCAACCCACTTTATGGCTTCATAAAGTCTTATAGCTTGGTCTTTTTCCCCTTTATACGCTAATTGTTGGGCTTCCCCTTTCCAGTTGGTTTCTAATTCATCATATTTCAAAAGATGAGCATGAACCTCCAGCCATTTTGAGGATTCAGGGCCGTCTTTTAGTGCTAAATATTCGTATAGAAGCTGATTCGGGCTCATCCATCTCCAAGGGTGAGATCAGTTATTGAGAATTCAAAAATAGCGGAGCTGATTAGAAATGCGTAGTCTCCAACTGAAACATTTGTAAACTCAAAATATCCATCTGGTTGTAATAATAGATTCGTTCCGTCAACACTATTCGATGGATTACTTGATAAAAGTTGGATATTCACATTTTCTCCGAGTTGATCTAGCTCTCCTAATAATTGCCCCACTAGTTTAAACTGGCCGGGGGCTTGTTTTTCTGCATTAATGGATATATTTATTTTTTGCTCCTCTAAAGAATACAAAAGCGGGAATTTAGGACTTTCTTTGCCCGATCTTAATGCAGGAGAAACGACTGAGATAAATCTTGGAAACAATGTTGTTCGGCGAGATGGAATGCGCTGAGATTTAGCTTCTTCATGTGCTTGTTTTGAAAAATAATCCTCGAACTCTGATATTTCTTTTGGGCAATGAGGACAGGAGTCAAGGTGTAGTGAAACGGCTTTTGATTCGTTTTCAGGGAGCAGGTTCCACGTATACGCAAGTAGCGTTTGATGACTTGGGCAATTCATTCTGTAAGCTGCTCTTTTGAGCCTTTTTTCTAGGTGCTCACTAAAATTAGATTTATTATTTGAAGATTCATTAGAAGATTTGGCCATTAGTTTCCTTAGTTAACCTGCTGTCCAATCGTGCCAAAGTAATTTTGCTAATGGGTCTCGCTCAATTCGTTTTAGTAGATTTCTTTTGGTGCTTGAAACTCGTGCGGGTGATTCAAATAGAGTTGGAAATTCTTTCGAGACATCTTTGGGTTTTAAGTCGAACTCAAAAATGTATTGAAACACGATCTTATCTTCGATTCGCTGGCAATGACGATTGATGATTTGTCGAATTTGGTCATCAAAATCTTGAGAATATTGATTTATTTCAGCTTTTGTATCTTGATCCCCTGACTTTTTTGCAAGTTTATCTTCGGTTAATTGATTTAGAGTTATGTTGAGTTTTTGAGATCGAACGCAATCTTTCACTGCCCCACGAGTACACTGATCAAGATATGCTAGGGCTTTTTCGAGAGATTGGAATTTTTTCCAGCATTCAGGGTTTAAAACATATTTATGCCAAGCTACGATAGCGTTCTGGGCTAAATCCTCAAAATCAGCCTCGTCTAGCTGACCAGTCCCGTAAGAATGAGAATATCTTTTTATCTTATTCAAAACCGAAGGGGAATATTTCTCATAAACAAGTGCCCAAGCATTTGGTAGGCCGTATGCGGCCCTGCGTAGTAACTCATAGCAGAATCGGCTATCACTGACTTTGTTTTTTTTGAAATTTTCAGTTTGTTCAACACAATGGTCGAAAAGTGTCTCTGTTTTGAGGAGTCTTATCTGAGTATCTCTGAGCATAGGGCAAGCTAATTACTTTGAAGATCCGAACATTTTTCAAATGGCACCTTTTCCAAATTAAACATTCACGTTTCATTATATTTTTTACTGTAATTGATGCCAATAAGAATGAAAGTCAGCTGGCAAATGGGAATTTTTGTTACGCTTTCGTTTGCCTCCTATTAATTCGCTATAAAAAAATGCTTGTCCATAGGTGTGGCCGCTTAGATAATTTAAGTCTGTGACTGATGGGAGGATATTTAAATCTGGAAGGGTTTTAAAATTACCTGCTAATTATTTGTTAATTGTAGATTAAATGAATGCCGTCGAACAAGATTTCTTCTGTGTCACATGATGCCGCCGCACCTGTGGTAACCTGCCTGCAGGCAAATAAACCGGCCGGGATACCACTTACTGTGCTAGGATCAAAATTGCTGGCAGGGTTAATGTATACAGCTGACTCATCAATTGAAGTGGAAACGCCCCACAAATCCTTTTGTAAGGTGTCCAGATCAAAATCAGCTCCTCATCAAGCGAGTTGCGCGTGTTTCCAAACTGCTTGAGGGTCTAAGCCGTGTCTAGCGTAGAGAGAACAATCCGACTGTCAGGCAGAACGGCTGTCGCATCGATGTCTTTTTTATCCGTATCTAGCCCCACATCAGAGACATCGAAGTTCATCTCATAAGTGCCTACCGTCTTTGGCCCAATTTTAACAGTCAAATTGTAGCAAGACGATTTCTAACTATGGCGACATCATAGAAAATGTGCACCGTTTAGAACTCTAATGATTTTCATTGATCATCTAAACAGAGTATCGGATAACCTTGTTAAGATGGCGCTTTTTGCTACATTTGGAAAAAGGCTTAAATATTTCCGTACCTACTGAATGATTTAGTCTGTTTTTAACTTGTACCCCAGTCAAATTTGGCTGGACTATTTCCTGACACCGTTTAAAAAAGGAAGACAAATAATGAAAAATCTAATCAAAAGCTTTTTCCCAGCAGAAGAAGTAAGCGCACACTGTGACGGCCCCTGTGGCGTCTACGATCCAGCGGATGCTCGTATTAAAGCGGAAGCTGTCTTGTCAATGACCAAGAAAATTTTGGCCATGGATGCACCAGATTCATCTGATGCTGCGGCCGTTGTGGCTTACAACAACACCATGTCCCGCTACATCGCTATTAAAGAAGATCAAGCACACGGGACCAAGACCGATATCTTGGTTTTATGGACTGACTTCTTCAAGCCACAGCATTTAGAAGCGACCCCAGACCTGCATGACAAAATCTGGAAAGCAACCAAGTTGTGCTCTGCGTGCAAAACCACCGTCAGCTTAGAAAGTGCAGAAGCGTTGATGGCTGCTGTTGAAGACATCCATAACATTTTCTGGGCGGCTAAAGGGCGCGAAGTCGCTTATTACACCGCATCATAACCCCTCACCCGACCGCTTCGCGGCCACCCTCTCCCATTGGGAGAAGGAGAAAGCATGAGCGAAGGTGTGATAGATGAATAAATATCCAGAGAACGCAGGCTTTTTTGAATACGTTCTCTTGCTTTTGGGGCGTCGGAAACCAATCAAGGTGACCGGCGCCTCAATGCTTCCGGGGCTAAAAGAAGGGGATGAGCTGTTTGTGGATGAGCGAGCTTATGACAATCACAAACCGGCCGAAGGCGACATTGTTGTAGCGTGGCATCCTCGTGAGGCTGATCTAAAAATTATCAAACGCGTTTCTGTTGTCTTTGACAACGGCTGCTGGCTGGTAGGGGACAATCCGGCCGAAAGCACCGATAGCAGTCAGTACGGAATATTTGCATTCAAACGGATCGTGGGCAAAGTAACCAGCCGTTTTTGAGTAACAAGTGAAAAGTGATCAGTATGAAGTAGTTACTGGCCGCTGCTCACTGGCTCACCCACTTAACACTTCATACTTTACACTCACCCCCTCCCCTCATGGCAACCCAAGCACAATCAACCACTTATACCGCTCGCTGGTACAATCGGGCTGGCATTTGGATCGGCATCGGCATTAACCCGGCTAGTATTACGCTGGGGGGAAACTTGGCAACTAAACTTGAGACACCCGCACTGATGTGGGTGGTGCCACTGGGGGCCTTTTGCCTGTGGAGCGTAGCCGTGCTGGCAGGCACCATCGGCCGACGCCAGCGGCTGCGCTTTGTAGAATGGTCAACCGCTACATTTGGCATTGGCGTGGGGGCCATCCTCATGAATTTGGCGATGGCGTTGGGCATGATCGGCTGGGCCGGTTTTCAGATGGGATTAGGCGGCACCAGCTTTGCTAATTTGCTGGGCATTAATCAATCTACGTGGATCGGCGTGGTCGGTATGGGGGTGCTGGTGTTGGTGTTAGGGAACCTTGAGGTTAACAAGTGGAACTGGTTTGTGTGGCTAACAACGATGTCATCTTTGGCAATGGCGGTGATTGCAGCCGTCATCGCCCTGAATGTGACCGGCACAAGTGTGCCGCTTGAACCGCGCATCACCACGGCTGGTTCTATTTTTGCAGTAATTACCGGCATCATCTCATTTGCCTCGCTGTTCTCACTGCGCTCAACCGACTTTACATGGGACCTCGTATCAGACCGGGACGTAATCACCGATGCAACTCTGTTCATCACCGTCTTTTTGATATCGATTGTGATTGGGGTGATGCTGTTTCAGGCGACAGGCTCGGCCGATCTGGCGTTTGTGCTGTCCGGTACCCCGCTGGCGCTGCTGGGAAAGGCCTTTCTGTTTATATCGCTGCTTTCACCCGCACTGTCAACCATGTTTTCTGGCTCACACGCGTGGATGGGAATTGTTAATTTTAAATACTGGCAGGCAACCCTGCTGCTGGTGGGGGCAGGGACGCTGCTGGGGGTGATCAGATTCGATCAGGCACTGATAGGCTTTTTAGACTGGTTGGGTGCCATCATGCCACCTGCTATGGCGATTATGATTGTATACGGTTTTGCAAGGCGTAAACTGTCTACCCAAGTAGCACTTATCGGCTGGGTAATTGGGGCGGCTGTCGCGGTTGCCATCAAACTAAGCGGCGGTGGTTTTCATTTAGCGGCTGGGGCCATAGTTGGGCTGATTGTGATTGGGGTAGGCAATTTGTTTGGGGAATCTTCTGAAGCTTAGCGAGAATAAAGAAAGATCAGCTCTCCGACTGCCGCAAAATAGAGGGTGAACCATGCAGCCAGCATCACTTGAGAAAGAAAGATACCTGAGAATTGCAGGCTCAAGATGGAGGTGAGGGTAATAATAGTCAGAATAAACCGGTACCACAGCAAGCGTAGCCCGGAGTCAAGGGTTAGCATTGTCCACAAATTGAGTCCAATAACGACGATGTAGCAAGCCACAAGAATATTGCCAACTGGGAAGGGGATGGCCCTGAAAAAGCGGAGCGGCTCTGTTCCGGGTGTGATCCCGTTTAACCACGGGAGCAGCAGCAATGATATGAGCAATACAGACAGAAGAGCGTACCAAATCCGGCCGCCTACTGTGTCAGCTTGAGCGTTGCTTTCATAACCCATGCTTCAATTATGCAGGAATATTTCTGTTCGAGGCAAGTGGTTACCGTCCAAAACTCGATTTTTGAGTAAAACTTCCATCAAAAAAGTGCGCCACAAATACCAAAGGCATATTTACAGAAATTGATGGCTGTCTTAACGTTTTAGCACTCGGGAGTGCTCTCTCTATTCGTGCACGCAATTTTGAACAATTTCCCGCAGCATAAATACATTTTGTGAAAAGGTTTATGTTTTTGAAAATGCTATCGCCCAAAAATTGGTCTTTGAAGATTCAACTGCTTCTTGTCTTAGCGGTTACGCTTTGGATGGTCA
>JBCCSO010000044.1:0-15604 GCA_039199965.1 Chloroflexota bacterium
CTTGATTTGACCACGGGCGATACGAGCGAGCTGGTTGCGGCTGGGGTTGATAGTGTCGCGGCCGGTTGGGGGCTCTGGTATGACCATCCAAATGATGTGCTATACGCCTGCACCGCCCGCAATGCATTTGGCGGACCGGCCGAAAATTTGAACGCGGCCAAAGCCATCGATCCTGCCACGGGTGAAACGCTCGAAATCTGGGATCTGCCGGATGGTGCGTTGTGTAACTCACTGGTTGTGATGGAAAACGGTGACATCTATATCTCTGATGTCAGCCCGAATGCAGATGTCATCAAAATTGATCGCGCCAGTGGCCAGTCAAGCGTGTGGGTCAACGAACCTGCATGGGAAAATGACTCTGGTTTTGGGTTGGGCGGACTGGCTTGGGACGGAGACAACACGCTTTACGTGAGCGCTGGCGGCCCGCTGATACGCATCGATATTAACGAAGATGGGACTCCAGCTGATCCTGTGGTAATGACCCTGCTTGATTCAAATGGGAATGCTCTTCCCGCTCTTGCGTTTGACGGTTTTTCATACTCTCAAGAAACCGGAAAAATGTACGGCGCCTCATTCAACTTTGACGCTTTCCAAAGTAGCGTCACAGAACTGACGATCATGGATGATACAACTGTGCAAACTGGCAAGGCACTGGCTGGACCGTTGGGTGTAACCGGGATCGATGCTCACGACGGCAATGTCTACGCGGCCGATGGACAGATTATTCAGGCCCTGTTTGTTGAAGGATATGCATCACCTGCTCCGTTCCAAGTTTTTGAAATTACAGAGTAGTTTATCGGTTGGATTGTTGGATGGTTTGTTGGATCCTGTTGTTTGAGCCACCTAATAAACTGTCTAACAAACCTATTCAGAAAAGTATGATGACTCAAAATTACCCTCCACTGTGGGCCCGCATCCTTGTAGGATTTATTGGCAACTTTGCACTCTTAGCGATTACGGCAGCCGTTTTTGGTGACCCGCTTGTTCAGCCTCGATTCTTCCCGGAATTGGCATCAGATAACCCAAATATTGTCCTGATTTTAGGTGGTGCACTGCTAAACAGCATTTTGCTGGCACTGATCTACCCATCATTCAATATTGATGTTAGTCACGGATGGTTTGGTAACACCGCCCGCATTGCGATTCCTTTGGGATTGGCAGTTTATTTTGCCACGCACATGGTGCAGGCCGGTTATATCAATGTGTCAGCAACAGGTTGGTTGCTTGAAGGTCTATATGACAGCACCGCACCGATGGCGGCTATCTTTGCAATGGCATTTTTAACCTATCGGCGTAGTCGGGCTTAAGCGATTGGTGTCGCAAGCAGGATCAACTCAAATACTAAGGTTGATCCTGTTTGGTTAAGGTAGCCAGCATCGGCCAATCATACAGCCCAATCCGGCCGACAAACTCATAACCACCGTCTCCCATCGGCCGGTACACAAATGAATCTCCCTCCTCAAACGTATCATCCAGCTCTCGCCACTGACGCAGTGTACCGATGTGCGCCACAACCATTGTGTTGGTGCCCAGCTCCGGTACGGTTGACAGAACCTGAGGCAGATTTTCAGTGAGCTCCACTCGTGTCACCACAAACGGAACATCAAAGGCAAGGATGGCCGTTTCGAGCGTGCGGCAATATTGAGTGCTAATAATTTGGCTGATGGGCAGATCAAGTTGATCGTAGGCGTTGCGAATCATGAAGGCCTCGTCACGCCCGCGCTCACTCAAAATACGCTGCGTCTCGCAGCTGCCTAAAGTCACATCTGTGTCACCCCGACTACGATCTGTATGCGTATGACGTACATAAATGACGTATCCACCTTTATAAAGCTTTTCAAGCAGACTCTCAAGTTCAGCTGGATCGGTCAGCTCAAATTTTTCAGCCTGACATTGAGCCGCAATTTCGGCCGTGACCTCGTTCACCCAGCGATTCAGCGTGATCAGTGCATCATCTTCAGCTTGATATTGAGCAAACGCTTCTTCAATTTGCTGCTGTTGGCCCGCCACACTGCACGGATCATCAGCAGCAGGAGCTATAGTCAGCGGCGCAGGCGTATTGGTTGGTTCTGGTTCAACGGTAATTTCAACTGTGGGGGACGGTGTTGATACCGGCGGCGCAGTACAGGAAAGCAGCATCCCGATCCCAGCCATCATCCACAAAACAATTACTAACTTTTTTGTACTCATGCGCTTCATTTTTCACCGACAGTTGCAGTAATCCTAGAAAATTCCATACTTTTGCACATCATTGCTATAGTTTTACCATGTTTGGATCCGTTTCAATTTGCTAATCTTTCGCCATGTCAACTTACAAAGACGTTTTTGCAGAAATTCCAGTGATTCCCCATGCGCAACAATTGAGCATCAAGGCCTACATTGGTCAGGGTTCTAGCCAGTTTTGCTGCGTAGATCGCCAGTTCCACCGGCATGCATTCTATGAGATCGCTTGGGTCAGTCATGGAGCATCTTCTTATGTTGTTGATTTCCAGCGTTATCAGGTCCCAGCTAGATCGCTTGTATTTATTTCTCCGGGTCAAGTACACCAGTGGCACGATATTCGAGAAAAATCCCAGCTGACCGTTGTAGGGTTTCTGCCTGAGCTATTTGCAATAGATTTAACAGATGTGCAAAAGACGCTGATCGATTTACCGTTTTTTGTAGAGGATGCAGCACCGGTTTACACTGTTTCTAAAGAATTGGCTCCGATCTTTGATCAACATTTCAAAACGGCTGTCGATCGCGCCTATGTTGATCCCTCCCAGTCAGAGACGTTGATCCGCGCCTACCTCAACCTCATTCTGATAGAAGCACAGAATACGCTAGCGAATCATCCGGCACCCAAAGTGACCGATCAGCCTGCCCCAATTAGGCTCACCCGTCGATTTAGATTATCGGTTGAAAAGCATTTCTTGCAGCGCATTCAGGTTCAGGACTACGCTGATCAATTGGGGGTTACCACAAACCATTTGGTTGAAACGGTTCGCCAAACGGCCGGGCGAACCCCAAAACGGATTATTCAAGACAGGTTGTTGCTTGAGGCAAAGAGGCTGCTGGCGTATTCAACGCTTTCGGCTGCTGAAATTGGGAATGAGCTTTCGTTTCCCAACTCATCGCAGTTTGGCCGCTGGTTTCGAACAAATGAAGGGGTAGCTCCGGGACGGTTCCGGCAGCAGGTTTTACAGTAGGTTGATGATAATGACTACGTGCGGACCTACCCATTAGTACAGTCATCAGTAAAAAAGTGACCAGCTGCCAATGGGATGCTACCTCTGGTGGACACCCTTCACAAATCTGATTCTGAGTTGCTTTCTGGGGTACTAGTTTTTCAAACGGCCGTTTACGCTTACACAGATCGAAGTAATTGCTCAGAACTTGCTTGCAGCACCTTGCGCAACTCGTCAATTTTTACCGGCTTGCTTATGTACGCATCCATACCGATAGCTAAATAACTTTTGCGCTGGGATTCCATCGCGTTCGCCGTCATGGCAACAATCAGCGGCTGGGGCTCAAGCGCAGTATCTTTTCTAATTTGATGGGTTGCCTCAACACCATCCATTTCTGGCATCTGGACGTCCATTAAAATCACATCGTATGACTTTTGCCGCAGTGCCTGTATCGCTTCCAATCCGTTGTTCACTATATCGGCCGTGTAGCCAAAGCGATTAAGCATACGCAAGGCAACCTTTTGGTTAACAATATTGTCTTCAGCCAGCAAGATAGTCAATGGATAGCTTTGCGCAAATTCTTGATCTGCCAGTTCGCCCTGATTTGAGTCTGGGTTGTTTTCACGGATCTTGCCTAACAATCCAGTTAGTCCCCTAAGTAACGCACCCTTTTTCACGGGAACTGTAACCGAAGCCGTTGCATAGTCAGCATCTGGCAATTCAAACTTTTTGCCCCACGGAGTTAAGTATAAAGATGGTAATTGAGCGTTAGCCATGCGGATATGCTCGCTTTTTAGGTAGGTAGCATCAAAGATAATTGCCTGATATCCGTCTATCTGATTTGGGTATTCTTCTTGTACGTCTAGCGTGACGTCTAGTCGTTGCAGGTGCTGATTAATGGCCAAATACACCAGCGTATTGGAAGTAACAAGCAGGATTTTCTTGCCGCGCAGAGCCGAATACTGAGAATTCTGTAAATCACTGCTAAGGGAAAGTTGTGAATCGTCTGGATAGCCAGCCTTGATCGAAAACTCGAAGGTTGAGCCAACACCCTCTTCACTCTCTACAGAAATATGACCACCCATTAAAGCACACAGCCGTTTGCAGATTACAAGCCCTAGTCCGGTTCCACCAAATCGGCGGGTCGTTGAGCTATCAATCTGGCTAAATGGAAGAAAAAGGCGTTCCAAACGATCTTCTGGAATTCCTATGCCTGTATCTGAAACCCTAAAAACAACTTTGAGTGCATCTGCATTAAATTTTTCTTCATCAGTCGGAGCAGATGATACCCTAACAGCAACACTGCCACTTTCTGTGAATTTGATAGCATTGCTCAGAAGATTGGTTAGAACTTGTCTGACGCGTGTAACATCTTGCTGTACGTGCGAGGGGACATCATCATCAATAATGTAAGTAAGGTGCAGCCCTCTGTCAAAAGCAAGTGGGGTAACAATATCAATCGCTTGTTCAATGCACGAGTCAATTCGGAAATCAACCTGCTCTAAGTCTAGTTTTTCAGCTTCAATTTTAGAGAAATCGAGAATATCGTTAATTAAGGTCAGCAGCGTATCACCACTGGCTCGAATCGTATTGACGATATCTCGCTGATCTTCATCAAGCGGGGTGTCCATAAGCAGCGTTGTCATGCCCAACACACCGTTCATGGGTGTCCGCAGCTCGTGGGTCATGTTTGATAAAAATGAGCTTTTGGCCCTTGTAGCAGACTCTGCCAGCTCTTTTGCAAGCTCTAGCTCGTGTGTCCGCTCTTCAACAAGTTTCTCTAAGTTTTCATTGAGATAGGCATTTTCTATGGCCACGGCCGCATGATTGCTGAAAAACTCGAGTGGAATAACATCAGATTTTGAAAATTGCCCGCTTCTTGATCGATTTTCCACATAAATTGCCCCAATAATTTGATTTTGGCTGATGAGTGGCGTGCACATAATCGAACGAAGCTGCATGATCAAAACCGATTCTGCCCCGTTGAATTGAGGATCTAGTAGGGCATTGCGCACCACAATTGATTTTTTTGTACTAATCACTTCAGCTAGAATCGAATGGCTGATTGAATCAACATTGGGTTCAATGTTGGTCCCGTCTGCTTTGCGCCTAACTTTAAAGTTTAGGGTTCCGTCTGAATTGATCAGAACAATGTAGCCTTTTTCCGCACCAACCAACTGAACTACATTATCGGTCAAGTAGGACAATAGGGGTTCAACCGAGCGCATACCGGCCATCTGGCGGCTCATTCCCAACAGGGTTGATAAAAGTCCTTGACCATCTATATTTTGATCATTTGACTGTAACTCTACATTACCAATTTGATTAGCTTCATCATCCATATTAGTTCACAGAAACCATACTTACTACATTGCTGCTCAATCGTATGATTTCACAACATCAAACTAAATAGTCAATTGAGACTAAAGGGAGATGAATTTGGAACTATTATTGGCCAAACCAGAGCAGTGTTATCTGATTGTAGACTCCGTTTTCCTGCACGCGGAGCAAGGACCGATTAACTTCCTCTTTCAGCGGGCTCCCCTGTGGCAACACAATACCATAGTTCTCGTTTTGAAAGATGGTTGGAACCAACAGCAAATCCTGAGCGATAGACAGATTAGAATAGTATTGAAGCACAGGCGCATCGTAGACGAGAGCATCCGCTGATCCCTGCTGCAGAGCACTGATAGCTGTCTCCACATCATCAACCGTTACATGGGTGATTCCCCGCTCGGTCAAGTAGGCGGCCGACGTGGTGCCGGGGAGCGTCACAACGCTGAAACTGCGCAAATCTTGGGGGCTGCTGATACCAGCCTCTAGGCGGCCAACGGTTAGGCTCGTTGTAACCGTTGCCGTAAAATATGAGACCAAAAACAAACTCATTAGCATCCAAACCACAGCCAGCAGCTTGCCCCGGCTATCCTTCAGCACTGTATCCCCGTATCCAACCGTTGAAGCGGTCACAATCGTCCAGTAGATACCACCCCAAATACCGCGCAAGTATCCTCCTTGGAAATCTTCATTTTCGTCCCGCTCAAGCAGCCACGCTACGTGAGCAATGACCAGCAGGGTAGCAAGCGTTGCGGCCAAAAAACGGAGCAGGTTGGGGGTAAAGATCGATCTAAATACGGATAGTGCTGTCTGATCGACATTAGGCGCGGTCATAATCTGTAACCCGGCCGTAAAAAACGGTAAAGAGAAGTCAACCAGCTCTTCGCGTGAAGCGCGAATGCTGGTGGCTCCAATCGCCAGATCCACTTCGCCAGCCTGCACCGCTTGTAGCAGAGCGGTCACATTTTCTAGCTCAACAAATTCGTACTCAAAATCGCCTTCATCAGCAATGGCGTCCCATAAATCTACACTAAATCCACTGGGGACCGGCCCATCAAGAAACACAAATGGTTCAACAGGGTTGATCCCAACTTTTAGAACCTTATTTGATTGTGCGTCTACACTTTCAAAACGTGCAAAAAAGAGTAAGCAGCAGATCAACCCTGCCCAAGTGGTAGTTATCGCTAAATGTTTCCTCATGTTTTCCTCCACCCCAATTCTAAGCTGAAAACCCCCTTGCCTGCCAAGCAGAATAGAGTAGCACAGAGCCAGCCACGGCCGCATTCAAGGACTCAACATTTCCGCGCTGCGGAATTTCTAGGATGATATCACACGTATCCCGTACTAAGCGACGCATCCCCTCTCCCTCATGCCCCACGATAATCGCCAGCGACCGGTCTAAATCAATACTTCCCAGCCGATTGGCATCTTTGCCAAAATCTAGCCCAGCTACCCACACATCGGCTGTCTTTAACTGCTCAAGTGCTTTAACCAAGTTGGTCACCTTGGCAATAAGTAAGTGTTCGGCCGCCCCTTGAGAATATTGCACAATCACCGGGGTAATTTCAGGCGCACGGCGATCTTGAACAATGACTCCGTGCACCCCCACAATTTCGGCCGTACGCAGCAGCGTGCCAACGTTATAGGTCCCTTGAACCAAATCCATCACCAAAATAAGCGGTTTTTCTTCAAGGGTACGGGCATGATCTAAGATATCTTCGACGCTGCAGTAAGGGTAATCAGCCACCTCAAGCACCACACCCTGATGGTCACCAGCACCAGCCAAATTCCCCAGCCGATTTTTATCTACACGTTCAATGTTAACGCTAGCCTGTCGGGCGGCGTGAAGCAGCGTCTTGGCCTGTTTTTCAGACATGTCAGCCGCTAAATAAAGCGTCTTAAATTTTCTCCGATTGGCCCGCAAAGACTCCAAGACCGTATTTCGGCGCGTCAACAGCTCGCCTGAAATTTTAGGTTTCTTCCCTCTCTTCTCTTTTTTCTCTTCTCTCCCTCTTTTATCCTTTCCCCTTTCGCTTTTCCCCCTTTTCCTCACCCCATCCTCTCTTTGATAAAGGCTTCACGGGTCGCCGCCAGCATAAAGCGATTGGTCTTTTTCTGGTTGCCAATGGTGTCAGTGGGGGTTGGGCCGTAGTCATGCCCGGGGTAAATGATGGTTGAGTCTGGTAGTTTCATCAGGGTGCCATGAATCGAGTCGTACATGGCGTTAACATCGCTTTGAGGTAGGTCACAGCGGCCGCAACCGTCCACAAACAGTGTGTCCCCCACAATCATATGGTCTTCATATTTGAAGCAGACGCCACCGGGTGAATGACCGGGCGTATGGAACACTTCAAAGGTGAGCTCACCCAATTCCATCTCATCCTCAATGTCAAATGTGGGGTACGGTGGAATGAACGAATCTAGCGTATCGGGTGATGACCAAACCTCAATGTCCGGATCAACGTCGAGCACGGCTGGAACCCCTTCAACATGATCCCCATGCGCATGGGTTAGCCAGATACCCACCAAATTGTAATTGTTCTGTTCAATCACATTTAGCAGCGCAGGCACATCCCAAGCAGGATCGACAATCACCGCATCTTTTGTAGCCTCGTCTGCCAGTACACAAATTAAATTGTCATAGTCGCCCAATTTTAGTTGATGAATTTTTAGTCCCATATTAAAAGCGTGCAGGTTGCAAGTGGCAAGGTGCAGGTAATCTTGAGCTTTTCGCTAAGTGTTTACCTGCAACCTTTAACATGCAACTTGCTATATATTTATTAATTTCTCACCGTGATAAAACTCTTCGCGCATCGCCAGCACCCGCTCATCTTTCAAGTATTCACTGAGCGGCAAACTGCGGTCAATCACACCGCCCGGAGCGATTTCAACAATGCGATTCGCAATCGTGTCTATAAACTGAAAGTCGTGTGATGTAAATAGCAGCGCTCCTTCAAACGAGATCAAGCCATCGTTTAAGGCCGTAATTGCCTCAAGGTCAAGGTGATTGGTCGGTTCGTCCATCACTAGCGCGTTCGCACCGGAAAGCATCATGCGGCTGAGCATACAGCGCACTTTCTCACCTCCAGACAAAACGGTGGATGATTTGAATACCTCGTCTCCTGAGAACAGCATGCGTCCCAAGAAGCCGCGGATGTAGCTTTCGCTGTCATCGTCCGAATATTGACGGAGCCACTCTACCAAATTAACGTCGTGGCTAAACCACTCGCTATTTTCTTTTGGGAAGTGAGATGGGGTGATTGTTGTGCCCCATGAGAAGGTGCCTGAATCCGCCTCGCGTTCCCCAGACAAAATTTCAAACAATACCGTTTTGACCAGATCGTTGGGGCCGATAAAGGCGATTTTGTCCCCTTGATTCACGTGGAGACTAAAATCTTTCAGCAAATGTTCGCCATCAACGGTGGCGTTAAGCTGTTCGATCTCAAGAATGACTTTGCCTGCAGGGCGTTCCGGCCGGAAATCGACATACGGAAAGCGGCGGCTTGAAGCGGGTAACTCATCTACCTTTAGCTTTTCGATCATGTTGCGCCGCGCCGTCGCCTGGCGCGATTTTGAAGCATTGGCACTGAAGCGACGGATAAAGCTTTCAAGCTGTTTAATTCGCTCATCAGCCCGAAGTTTCTGATTTTTACGCTGCTGTTGGGCTAGCTGACTTGCCTGATACCAGAAATCATAGTTGCCCACGTACATACGAATCTGCCCAAAATCGATATCCACGATGTGGGTTGAGACGTTGTTTAAAAAGTAGCGGTCATGAGAAACCACAATGACGGTGTTAGGAAAATTGACCAAAAAGTCTTCGAGCCAGCGAATGGTGCCAAGGTCAAGCTGGTTGGTCGGCTCGTCAAGCAGCAGGATGTCTGGATTACCAAACAATGCCTGTGCGAGGAGAACCCGAACCTTTTGCCCCGCTTCCATATCACCCATGAGGGTCCAATGAAACTCTTCTGGGATGCCGAGGTTGGCTAGTAGAACGGCCGCGTCTGATTCTGCTTCGTAGCCGTCCATGTCGGCCATTTTTTCTTCAAGTTCGGCCGAGCGCATCCCATCTTCTTCGGAGAAATCTGGTTTGCTGTACAGTGCTTCACGCTCTTTCAGCACGTCAAATAGCTCTTGATACCCCATCATGACGGTGTCGAGCACTGTATGTTCGTCGTAAGCAAACTGATCCTGACGCAGCATGGCTAAGCGTTCATCTTTCCCCATCGTGATGGTTCCGCTGGTTGATTCAAGCTCTCCGGCTAAGACTTTCAGGAAGGTTGATTTTCCAGCCCCATTTGCACCAATCACTCCGTAGCAGTTGCCGGGTAAAAATTTTAGGTTGACATCTTTGAAGAGGGTGCGCTCTCCAAAGGAAACATTGAGTTCGTTTACAGTTAACATGAGTCGATTGAAGATTTTAGATTGATGATGTTTACACTTTCTAAAATCAGCGTGTAATACAGGCAAGCATGCCTGTTGCATCTTGCAAAAGGTAAAGCGGGATAGTATCCCGCACTACTAAGTTTTGATTTTTTAACTGTTGAGTGTGTAGGGAACCTCTATTCTAACCGGAACGGCTGATTTCTGGAACAGGCAATATGTGATTCTTGTAGCTTATTTCAATTTTTTACGCATCGTTTGATCTTCCTTGAGCCACAATAATAATTGAGCCAACAATTTCAATCATCCCACCGATGAAGCCACCCCATGCAAACGGAGCACTAAATGCCAAGCATAAACCTCCAGCTACAGCCAGCATGCCCCCCACAATCCAGTAAATTTTTAATCCATAAATGGTTTGAAACGTTAAATACCGGCCGCCAATAATAAGCAGCATGGTGGGGAAGAAAAAGTCAGCGCGAAATTGAACCAAAACAAAAGCCAAAAAGATGCCAATAAATAATAAAAAGGTTCCTTCCAAAGCCAGTTTACCCAGCGGGTTGTCCGACTCGTGACTGCCAGCCCGGCCGAGTAGCTTGGCGATCTGCTGACCGCCGGGAAAAATGAGCATGCCCCCGATAAACAGTGTAAGGACGGCCGCCTGAACACCCACAAATTGTCCAATGAGCCCGGCAATTAGCCACACAAGCCCTGAAACGAGCATACCGGGCCCGCCATCAAAATAAGCATCTCTCATATTTTGTTGTGCTTTGATGAAGTCCATTTTCCCTCCCAATTTTCGAAAAACCTCTCAATCCCAATGCCAACAGGGATTTTCGGCTAGCTGAAGAAAAAAGATGCCCAATTAAATCGCCTGCTGATTGGTCGTGAGGCGATTTTAATCTATTTTCGGGGCACTTTTTTCTTACAAGTAGCCTTATTGTCTTTTAGCCGATCTGAATCGTCCAGCCAAAGCGGTCAGGAATGCGGCCGAACTGAATGCCTGTAAGTTCATCATAAAGATGGCGGGTTACCTTGCCAACTTCATTGTTGTTGACAATTACATCTTCACCCTTGTAGCCCATTTTGCCAATGGGGGCGATAACGGCCGCGGTGCCGCAGGCAAACGCTTCCGTACAAGCACCTGATTTAATATCAGCCAGCAGCTCATTGATATCGATCATCCGCTCTTCTGTTTCGTATCCCAAGTCTTTAGCCAAAATCAGCAGCGAATCACGGGTGATGCCGGGCAAAATTGTGCCGGTTAATGGTGAGGTGACAAGTTTATTGCCATACACAAAGCAGATGTTCATGCCGCCCATCTCTTCAACATAGCGTCGTTCAAGCGCGTCTAGCCAGACCACTTGTTTATATCCAGCTTTGATCGCTTTGTCTGTGGCGTGCAGGCTGGCAGCGTAGTTACCACCGGTTTTTGCTTCCCCCACACCACCGCGCACGGCGCGCACATATTCGTCTTCAACAAAGACTGAAATAGGGGCGAATCCGCTGGCAAAGTAGGGATCAACCGGGCTAAGCAGAACAAAGAACAGGGCTTCATTGCCATTCAAAGAGCCGATCGTTTCTTCGCTGCACACAAGGGTCGGCCGGATATAAAGAGATGAGTTAGGCTGACTTGGTACCCACTCATGATCAAGCTCGATCAGCTTCACAACAGCCTCCAAATGTTCTTCCTCATCCATTTGGGGCAATTCCATGCGCACGGCCGAACGATTAAAACGTTTGATATTTTGATCGATACGGAAAAGATTGATTTTGCCATCCGGCCGACGATAAGCTTTTGTCCCCTCAAAAATCTCCTGTGCGTAATGTAGAGCCGACATCGACAAAGGCATAGGGACCGGGCCATAGGGCTGAATAACGGCATCTTCCCAGCCGTTAGGGCCAGAATATTTGCGGGTTAGCATGTGGTTGGTAAATATGCGGCCGAATCCAAATTGTCCATCTGGCAAACTGCGGGTTTGCGATGGGGCAATTTTGTTCATTTCAATATTCATTTTCATCACTCTCCATAGAAATTTTTTGTTCACCTATTTTTCCAAAAAAAGCCAAAATAAAAAGGAACAATACCAAATGTTAGTGCAATACAATAACTTACCCAAAACAAAAAGCGGACTGATATTTTCAATCAACCCGCTTTCGAAAACTTGCGTTTAATAGTTTTTATTGACCAACAATCTCAACCAATTCAACCTCAAAAATTAAAGTTGAGTTGGGCGGAATAGCCGGGGGGCTGCCCTGTGCACCATAAGCCAGAGCAGATGGAATGGTCAAAACTGCCTTTTCACCCACGTTCATCCGGGCGATACCAAGTTCCCAACCGGGAATAACGAACCCAGCCCCTAGCGGAAATTCAAGTGGATCGCGCCCTTCTGAACTATCAAAAACGGTTCCATCTTCTAAGGTTCCAGTGTAGTGTACCCGAACGGTTTGGCCTTCTTCTGGCTGGGGTCCGTCACCTTCTTCAATGATCTGCTTTTCGACATCAAGTATGTTCAGGATTTCAATTTCAAAGTGAAGGTCAGCATTGGGCGGAATAGCAGGTGGTGCACCGGCTGCCCCAAATGCATTTTCAGCCATCACATCGGCCGAAATTTTATCGCCAACTTTCTTGCCCTCAAACATCGGGTCCCAGCCGGGGAAGATTGTTCCTTCACCAAATCTAAAAATGATTGGTTGAGCGCCAGTCGTATCGACAAAAATATCACCCGTCTCAGCCAGTGTGCCAACCATTGCGATTTCAACAATGTCACCGACCTCGAGGGTGCCATCACTTGCAGAAGCAGACTGGCCATCAGTACCGGAAGAGTACCCCTCAGGTGCTGGAGGAGGGCCACACGCTACCACAAACGCGGTAAACATCATCAATAAAATAGTCAATCTAAGTTTCAAAATGTTCTCCTATTTATTCAAAAACAGATTGCTTTCTAGCCCGCCTAACAGGGCGCATAAGCGGCCGCAAACAACACTACTTTTAATCAATTTAAGTTTGGAATGGGTTTCGGAAGTGAGGAAGAAAACGAGGTTTATTTTTTTCGATTTGCTCCTTCAGAAATGGAAGCAAAAGTATAGCAGGCTCACTTTCGTTTGTCAGAGGATCATTCAGATCATCATCAACCAATTAGACTACCTGACTTGAGTTTGGTCCGATCTGCCTGCTGTATGAAAGCTAAGGCAATCGCTTTCTAGGTTTAATAGGATACCCCAACATGTTGGACAAAAGCGCGTATTTTCAATGCTAAGACGCAAAGGAATGTCAATCTTAGTTTTGGTGGGCATAGATATTTTTGTTGGTCTTTTTAACGCGGTGCTGAGTTTATTCTTGAGGTCCATCATCGTGTTTATCCTTTAATTTTTGTAGGCGCTGCGCACGTGGACAAGCATGGTGCAGATGGTTTCATATTCCATGTGAAGGAAATCTTGCTCTTAGCGGATGTGGTTAAAGTCGTCTACAAGCTTGAGCACAAGGTTCAGACCGATACTGGGGCCATGGGCCATCACAAGGACCGATGGATCTGGGGCTGAACGCGGCCGCTAAGACGTTGATTGGGGCTCCGGCCAGATGCAGATAAGCTGTTTGTAACAACAAAGCGTTTTCAATGGTAGTACCGCGGTAGTACCGCTATGAACGGACGTTCCGGGCGGTGAATAAGGGCGGGTTTCAGTCGATGATTACAGCAATTTGCAACGAGGCTGGCGTAAAGGCGATTCTTCCGCACTCTCTGAGGCATCAGGCAGGCGATATGATTAGGCGGAAGTATGGGCCAAAGGTGGCTCAACTGAAGCTAAATCATAAAGATGTGAAGATGGTGCTAGATTTTTATCATCACCCTGATCGGGATGATGTAAATCATGCGATGTCGTTTTTGATGCCTGCTTTTGTTAAAGCAAATATGGGAAATTGATGTAGAAACGAATTGGATAGTCTGGTGGAGGCTTTACAAGCATTCAAAATCGCGTGCCTTGGGTGTGTGGGTTCGAGTCCCATCTCCGGTTCACAGAAAAGCGGCCGATCAATCACAACAAATACGCCAGCAGCAAAAATCAATTCGTCAAAGATTCTGTAAGGTTTATGCGATATTCTTCTGCTACTTAACCAAACAAATTCGCTTCGGGTGGGGACCCTGTGTGAAGTGTTTTCCGCATGACATTTCACTTTAGCGGGTTATGTTTTTCTGATGGGCTTGGGAATTGTTCCAAGCCCATTTTTATTGCTAGTGGTTTGTCAATCATGACGTGATGGAAATTTCAGCAGGATAAACCACTGTAGGATACGTCAAGAGTTTCCATCTATCCATCCTTGACGTAGCACTAGTCTACTTAGCCTGTATTGTTAGTCTGTGAAGAAGTTCTCCGCTCAATTTTCCTTAACCTCCCTACTCCCCAAACTGACTCTCTACTATAATTGAAAGTCTATGTCATTAGACCAGATGTTTGAACTCGGGGAAGCCCCATATACCGAAACCGATGAAAAGTGGGATACTTTCGTTAAAAGGCACCCACACGGCAGTTTGCTGCAAACAGCCATTTGGGCTCGACTTAAAAGTCGTTTTGGCTGGACCAGCAAACGGGTTACTGTCAAAGCCGAAGGGCAAATTGTGGCTGGGGCCCAAATGCTCTTCAAGTCATATGCTTGGGGAATGATCAAAATCGCTTATATCCCCCACGGCCCGCTTGTAGATTGGAGCAACCAAGAGTTAGTTGATGTGCTGTTTAATCAGATTGACACGGCCGCGTGGCAAGACCGGGCCGCCATTGTCAAATTTGAGCCGCTGATCTGGTCAGACGATGTCAATATGGCCGATTTTGAAGCGGTCAACGCAGCACACAACAATACGGTTCCTACAGATTCGATCCAGCCACCGCGCACAGTGCGTGTAGATATCTCAAGACCTGAAGAAGAGATTCTTGCGACTATGAAGCAGAAGACCCGCTATAACATTCGTCTCTCTGGTAAAAAGGGGGTTACGATCCGGCGTGGAACCCGTCATGATCTCCCAGCATTCAATCAGATGATGTTCATGACGAGCAAGCGGAATGGCTTTGGGGTGCATGATCCTAAATATTATGAAGTTGCATATGATCAGTTTAACGAGTTTGCTAAAGGGTCTGTGGCGCTGTTTATGGCTGAAAAGGATGATGAACCTTTGGCTGGGGTGATGGTTTTCGCGTGGGGTGGTCAAGGGTCCTATCTTTATGGGGCATCTGGCAACATCGGCCGGGAATTGATGCCCACCTATGGCGTGCAGTGGGAGGCGATGAAGTGGGCCAAAGCCCAAGGTTGCACTTATTATGATATGTGGGGAGTTCCAGATTATGACCTAGATCATCTGGAAGCAAACTTTCAAGAAAATAATCAGGGGTTGTGGGGTGTTTATCGGTTTAAACGAGGCTGGGGGGGCGACGTTGTCCGCACGGTTGGCCCGGCTGATCGCGTCTATAACAACCTGACCTATCGAATTTACAAATGGCGTAGAGGGGAGTAGCGCGTGGGCTTAACCAGACTCACAGAAGAAATCATAAAATCCCCAAATGAATGGCAAAGCTTGCTGGGCCAACTGCCAAACGCGCATCCGCTGCAGACATGGACGTGGGGTGAATTCAAGTCACGCTGGGGGTGGGAGATGCGGCCGACTGTGTTTCACAACGGCCCCACGTTGGTTGCGGCCGCCATGATTCTGCGCAGAAAACTGCCGTATACC
>JBCCSO010000045.1:0-15599 GCA_039199965.1 Chloroflexota bacterium
CTGGCATGATGGAGCGGATTGGGAAATTGCCTTTGCGGTTCCAACCCGGAGACAAGTGGAACTATTCAGTCGCGACTGATGTGGTAGGCTACTTGGTGCAAGTAATCTCAGACATGCCGCTGGGTGATTTCTTGCAAGAAAAGATTATTCGGCCGCTGGGAATGGATGATACAGACTATGAAATCCCTGATGAAAAATTAGGACGCCTAACCTCTATGTATGGGCAAATGAAGCCAAAAGACCCCTACATGAAGCTGCTTGACGCGCCTGAAACGAGCTTTCACCGGCCGCCGGTGATGAACCAGCGGGGCGGCAGTGGATTGCTTTCTACAACGAGCGACTACGTTAAATTTGCCCAGATGCTGGCAAACGGGGGAATGTCTGAAGGCAGACGGTATATCGGCCGGAAAACGCTTGATTTAATGCGCCAGAATCATTTGCCAGAGCACATGATTCCTTTGTCAATTAGTAATCCGTTTCCCGGCTATGGCTTTGGCCTTGGCTTTACCCAAGTCGTCGATGAGGCACAGGTTGGCATTTTAAGCTCATTGGGAAACTATGGGTGGAGTGGTGCAGCTGATACGAACTATTGGGTTGATCCAGTTGAAGATCTGATCGGGATGACGTTTATGCAGTACATCCCGTCTCAAACAATTCCGGTACAGCAGGATTTCCCTAATTTGCTCTATCAGGCTCTTGTATAAACCTAAGATTTTGGACTGACGATACATCAATCGTCAATCCAAAATCTGCAATTGTTAATCTAAAAGCCCATGCCGCGGCCGATAATCTCTTTCATGATCTCGTTGGTGCCACCGTAAATCGGGTGGATGCGCATGTCTGTGTAGAATTTAGCCACTGCGTATTCGGTCATGTAGCCATAGCCACCATGTAGCTGAACACACTCATCGGCAACCCGTTTGCCCATGTCTGAACACCACCATTTCGCCATTGAAGCTTCTTCAGTTGAGAGTTCTTTCTTCGTTAGCAGATCAATGCAGCGATCAACAAAGGCCCGGCCGATAACAACTTCAGTTTTCATTTCAGCTAGCTTAAAGCGGCTGTTTTGGAACTTGCCGATCGGTTTGCCAAACGCGGTGCGCTCTTGGCAGTATGCGGTTGTCTCATCCAAAATGCGCTCTGCACCAGCTTGGGCACTGATTGCAATAGACAAACGCTCTTGTGGCAGGTTGTGCATCAGGTAGTAGAAGCCTTTTCCTTCTTCACCCAGCAAGTTTTCAACCGGAACCTTAACATCCTTGAAATATAGCTCGGCCGTATCCTGCGCGTGCAACCCCATTTTTTCTAAATTTCGGCCGCGCTCGAACCCTTCCATTTCACGCTCAACCAAGAGTAAGCTCATCCCCCGTGCACCCTGCTCTGGGTCAGTTTTACAGGCCACAATCACCATGTCTGACAAGATACCGTTTGAAATAAAGGTTTTTTGACCGTTTAAGACGTAGTGGTCGCCGTTTTTGATGGCAGTAGATTTAATGCCCTGCAGGTCAGACCCGGTGTTTGGCTCAGTCATAGCAAGGGCTGTGATGAGCTCACCGGTTGCCATTTTGGGTAAATATTTTTGCTTTTGATCCTCGTTGCCGAATGCCATGAGGTAAGGGACAACCAACTCATTTTGGATGATATAGCCGGGGCCGTGTGCGCCAGCATATCCCATTTCATGTGCGAGCAAAGCCAAGTAACGATAGTCAGACTCACCCATACCGCCATATTCTTCAGGGACGTCCATGCAAAGAAAACCGTTCTCACCAGCTTTCTCCCATACCTCACGAGAAACGATTCCCTCTTCTTCCCACTTTTCGTGGTGAGGCATGACGTCGCGGGTCAAAAACTCTTTGACCGCTTCACGAAACATTTTTTGCTCTTCAGTTAATAAATTTTGTTGCATTTTTAGTTATCTCCAAATTCTTACGTGCAGCATTTTGACCGCACATCTACTTTATTTTCCAGCGCAGGCGATTAACGACCAGCTTGCCTGATCGGGTTTTTTGTGGTTCTGTGGATAAGATCAACTGCTTTGGCTCATCAGGTGCCCCATGTGCGGCCGTCCACCTGATATTTCTGATGAGGTCTGTTCCAATCCAATTGGGGAGCAGGCTGTGATCAACCGCATGTATTACTTGATCATTTTCAACGCGCCATTCTCCAGCGTATGAAACGTAACCATGTACAACCATTATCTTTTCTTCATCAGAGGCTTGTAGTAGGCTAGCAACCGACAAGTGAGGTCGGTTTGGTTTCATGAGGATGGCTGACATCCGGCCGGAAGGGGAATAGCTGATGACGCCTTGTGCATCACGGCCGAAAGGGTGATTATGGTAATGGCCGTCGAGTGTGCAGTCCCATTCCTGCAAAAACCACGTGCCAATTAGATCATTTAAAAGCATGGGGTAGTCTGATCCAGATTGTTTCTACTTATCAATCAGTAAGTAGAAGTATAAGACAACTCCCCCCAATTGATCAAATAATTACATGAGTTTGTAGACCCAATAATGTGAGTTGTCGTCTGAGGTGTAAGGTGCTTCACGTAATAGCTCTACCAATTCCACGGCTCCTTCTGCTACAAATTTATCGCTGATTGTCTGATACCCGGATTTTTCGTAGTAGCGGGTCCGGGTTGATGCGATAACTAGACCGCCCGACCGGGTCACATCAAATAGATTTTTGAGAGATTTTGGTGGTACGTGTCCTAAGGTGAACACACCGCAGCAAAACACCACATCATACTGGTTCTTAAACAAATGGTGGAGTGGGTGATTTAAATTAATATTGCCCATCAGGTTTGTGTAGGCTTTGGTTTCGGCCGCTTTGTCTACCATTGCAGACGACAGATCAAAACCATCTAACTCAAATGTTGGGTCTAAATCTGATTGAAGCAAGATCTGTCCAATGAGGCCAGTACCACAGCCAGCATCTAAAATTGATAGCGGTCTGCTGAGTTGATCTAGCTGATGAAGGTTCTTGAGCAGGAGATCAACAGAAATAGTCGGAGCTGCATACGCTTCGGTTGCCACATCCATGTCGTAACTAGCCGCCCATTTTGCATAGAAGCTTTGTAGCTTGTCAACGGTACCATCTAGGTTGAGGGCTTCTTGGATAATTTCTTCTGAATTATGGGATTGAGACATGTCCATATCTTATCAAAAACATCGATGTTGGCATGGGACACGAATAGACAAAATGCGGTGCACCATCTGGAAGAGAGATGGTGCACCGCATTTTGAGCGGGCTATCGAGTAGTTAGGGGAAGGTAGGTAAAGAAGTCTAGAATGGCTGGACTGTCTATGGTTGGCACCAGAGTGGGTGTAATTGTGATTGTTTCTATTGGCACCAAGGTTTCGGTTGCTTCTGGTGTTGGGGTTTCAGTTGCAGGAAGCGGTGTCGGAGTTGGGGTTGGCTGGCTGGGATCATAAAGGCCTGCATTTACTGATTGCGTCGGCAGTTCAATCTGAGCCGTCCATCCGTTGTCATAAAAATCAACATCGACTGACTCATTATCTCCAATATCTACGGCTGAAAATGACAGTTTGCTGTTAATAGAATCCATATTGAGCTGCAAAATGTAGCATATTGTGTTGTTCTCAATAGGGAAGGAGTAAGTGCCGCTTTCGCTGCTAGAAGCAAAGGCAACCGGCTGCAAAGATGTGGTTTGACCGTTACATGTGCTGTCTTCCCACATGAATACCCCTACGCCTTGAATGCCAGGTTCAGTGCTATCGAGCAGGCCATCTTGATTTTCATCTAAAAATACCCGGCCGAAGATACCGTCTACCACAGATGTCGCGACGCTTGTGTCACCCTGCACCGTCCACTCATCCAATGAAACTTGATAATCGCTATTGACGATGTCAACGCCACCCGCCGTTGGCTGCCCAACCCATGTCACTGTTGTGGATGCACCTGAGGCTAACTCAGTAATTGGCCAGATCACTCTGCCCTCAGACACGATGCCACCACTGACCCACGCGATATTTTCAGGGATGGTATTTTCAACGACCATGCTGTTGGCTGTTTCTGCACCTACATTTTTAATTTTCAGCGTGTACTCGATTTGATCGTTAATAGTCGCTTGATCGATTGCCGAAATGCTGATTTCAAAGCCAAACTCGTCAATAATCTGGTAGACCAAGCTTGTTTCTTCTATAAAGTTGGTCAGACTTGACCCATAAACTTCGCCATCAGGCGAGATGCCAAAGGAGCTTAAAAAGAACAGCGTTTCAGCGAATTTGCCTTGGTCTGTTACTTCCCATGCCCCTTCCTTGTTAATAGCAGTCCAAATTTGTGAACTTGTGAAGTCACCAAAAATATAGTGGCCGTACATCCGTGGAAAAGCGGTGCCTCTATAGACAAACCCGCCCGTGATTGAGCCACCACCGGCTGAATGCGGGTATTCAAAAATAGGGGGCGTGTGATTGGTTATGCTATCACATACACTTTGAGGGTAGTTATCTTCTTGGCACTCTGCTCCCTCAAAATGGGGCCATCCATAATATTGTCCCCCCGGGCTACCAGCAGGCTGGAAGTTTAGCTCTTCGGTGCGCTCTCCTCCTACATCACCAATAAACATGTCGCCGGTTAATTGATCAAAGCTAAAGCGCCACGGGTTGCGCAGACCGTATGCCCATATTTCTTCACAGGCATTTTGGCCAACAAATGGGTTGTCGGCTGGGATTGAATAGTTGCCGACCGTCTGATCACAGTCGGCCGGACGGCTTCCCTCTGCATCAGGATCAACATCAATGCGCAAAATTTTTCCGCTTAAATTAGTTAGGTCCTGTGAATTATTAATATCGTTATCGTCACCCACACCAATATACAGGTAACCATCGGGGCCAAAAGTTATATTCCCACCGTTATGATATTCAGAAAACTGCTGAAATTGCATGATCAGCGTAGCACTTTCAGGGTCTGCAAAATCCGGGTCTTCTGCTGACATCGTGTACCGCTCAATATTGGTATTGAATACCCCATTTTCATCTTCATCTGTATTGTAGAAAACATAGAAGTAGCTGTTGTTCCCAAAGTCTGGATCAAATGCCAACCCCAGCATGCCTTTTTCATTTTGCTGATCAACGATAGGTGAAATATCTAAAACAGGCTCAAAGTAGCTTGCACCGCCAATGCGCACTGTTCCATTTGTATTTGCTGTAAAAATGCGATCATCACCCGGCAGACCAGTAAAGTCAATGTCAACAGGTGCATCTAGCCCGCGGGCGACTTCGCGCACGTTAATGGTGGGTGTTGGGTCAACGGCGGCCGCTGACGATGAAGAGATGGTTAAGATCGTAAGCCCCAATCCCACAAGCACAAAAAAGATAGAAAAATGGAAAATATGGTTTTTCTGCATGTTGGTAATCCTTTCGAGTAAAAACTAAGAATCGTAATGCCATTGGCTAAAGGTTAGCTCCCTCGTAGTTTGTTTTTAGTAGTTGCTACCTGAGTACTATAATGGGTTTTTGCTGTTGGAATGTTTCCAAACGGATAGTGATTGGCAGGCGTAAACGAATTAATATAAAAAAATTGATGTAATGTGGGATGAAAGAAAAGGTGGCAGTCTTGCCCAATGTTAAGTAGGGGAAAGGGGCAAGCTTTCGGACAACCCCGAAAAGTAAATGTCCAGAGGCGTTCGCGCAGAGTTAGCTATGAGGTGATTTTAACGCCAGGTATGGGTAATTTATTCTCGTGAATCGCCTTGAGTAGGTCTCAGAAATTTTGGAATTGTTCGAGAACTTTTCAGATCCCGTCGGGTTGGTGGCGCATTTGGATGAAGGCTGGTCTTATATCTCTCTCTTTAACTAACCCCATTCATTTCGGGAGAATCAAGCCTGATTGTTTAGGGTGTAACCGATAACGCATCAAATTTGATAACGCTGATAGGTAGGTTCTGCTCTCTAGAAGTTGCCAAATAGAACCCCACTTTTCCAGAGCGTTCTTCGTCCCCGATCTGCACCCGCTCCAGAAATTGCTCATTGATATATAGATCGATTTCAGACTCACGCGTCTCAACCTTTAGCTCGTTCCACTCGCTTTGCGGTTTCACAACTTCAGAAAACATCCAAGGTTGTCCGTTTGGTCCCAGCTTGAGGGCGTTCCACGCGCCTTCTTTAAGCTCCCAAATGCTCCACTGATTGTAACCATTGATGCCTAAAACAAAATAGTTGAGCGGGTTTTGATAATAGAAAACGAGCCCATATCCGGTTTCGGGTGGCCCTTCTACCTGCTGAATTTCGGCCTGGTAGATAAATTGCTCAAACTCTTGGTTGTTGAACTGAGGGACGGCCGAAATCACATCATCTGGCGTTTCTACACGCATTTCGTACTGCCCATTGTGCACTAGCTTCCACTCTGGTGCTCCATCTTCCGGCCAACCGGCATCGTTATTGTCAAACTGGTCAACGTAGGGCTCGAATTGAATGCGCTCACCAGTTCCTTCTGCACCGGCTTCTGTTGGTGATCCAAATCTATTGGCAACTAGAAACGGGATAATGAACAGTAGAATTATGCTGGTGATAGCGGCCGTTTTTAGTGGCCAGCTCCACTGACTGAGTTGAAATATCCATCGACCCCACCCTAACATTTGCTGTTGGGTCATACCAATCCATGTGGTGGGTGCACTTTCTTCGAATGTTTGAACGACAAGTGAATTTGATGAATTTTCATCAGGATATTTTTTCTGAATGTTAGGACTCGCGAGCAGAGTTGAAATTGTCGTAGAGAATTCTTTGCCAGATTGAAAGCGGTCTACAGAATTTTTCTCTAAAGCCCGAAAAACAATCTCACTGATCGAATCATCAATGTCTGGATTTAATTTACTAAGAGAAGGGACCGGCTCATTAATGTGTTTCATCAGAACCCCATACAGGTTTTCTGAATTGAACGGTAACTCGCCCGTCAAGAGTTGGAAGAGCACAATGCCCAATGAGTAGATGTCACTGCGCTCGTCACCGCGATCTCCCGTAATCATTTCAGGTGGGATGTAAGTGGGTGTCCCACTAGTCGCTCCATCGGCCGTCATTCGATTTTGGTGAAGGAGCGTAGCAATGCCAAAGTCTGTTAGAACATAGCGGCCATCAGAGCCAATAAGAATATTAGCCGGCTTCACATCACGATGAATGATGCCGTGCTGGTGGGCATAATGCAGGGCATCAGCGATTTCCATTGCAATAGTTAACGCTTGGCGGACAGGCAAAGGCTCAAACTTATCCGTTTCATACTCGCGTAATTTGAGCTGTTGGTCTAAGGCACCACCGTCAATAAATTCCATCGAAATGAAGCTGATTTCATCAGATGCTTCATAATCATAAACTTGGACAATATTGGGGTGTTTTAGACTAGCGATAGAGCGAGCTTCAAGCAAAAAACGATCGCGCACAATCTGCTCAATTGTGAGGTGAGGATGCAGGACTTTGAGGGCAACATCTCGGCCGAGCGGTTGATGCACAGCGCGATAAACAGTCGCCATGCCACCTTTGCCTAGGACTTCGCCTATTTCGTATTTACCTATGACCGTGCCGGTCTGCAGGTTCATGCCGTTAAATCCTCTATGTTTAACAATTGATCTTGGTGTTTACCAGAGCTGCAATTTTACTTGCAAAATCCGCGAAAAAGTGAGAAAGAGAAGTAAATTATCACGAACTTGAGAATTTTTCGCATTTTGTGACTTTTTGCAACTATATCTGTCGATCTTACCATACCGCTTAATTTCATAGCGTTCTGTTTGGGTTTTAATCATTTTCTAGCTGATAAGTAGATCATGATATGACTCTGATGAAAAAAGGCTGTTTGTAGATCAGTCAGGTTTTTAGAAGCCTTGTTTAACGCGCTGAGAGAACGATTTTGAAATCGGACTGGTCTTTTTTCATTGCACTCATGATATGCTTTCGAAAGACCAGACGAGTATTTCAGTCTGATGACCAGATTATGTCAACCTAAACCAGTCTGGTCTAAAGTAAGTACTTTTCCGTAATCCACTTACATGAAACCTTTAACGCTGTATTTAATCAAGATTAATTATGTACTGGTGATATCTAACCTGCGCCCCCTACCCTGATAATGTAAGGCAATAGTTGGTGGATCGTTCTTGTTTGGGCCAGTATAGTCTGCAAAACTTACAGTATGAAATTTGCAGTATTTTCAGATGTCCATGGAAATTTACCTGCCCTTCAGGCTGTTGCCGCAGATGTTGATAAATGGGGGGCCGATTTTACAGTGGTTAATGGGGATGTGATTAATAGGGGGCCGCTACCCGCTGCTTGTTGGGATTTTGTTCAAGCCAGAGCCAAGAATGACGGATGGCACATTGTGCGGGGCAATCATGAGGAATATGTGTTGAATCACCTTAACCCTGAAAAAGTGGACAAGGTGTTTCAAATGTCTTTGTGGACGCTGAGTAAAATCCGGTCATCGGTTGATCAGCTTCTGGCACTGCCAGAACAGTGGTCAAAGCTTGATGAAAGGGCCGGTGAGCTCCGCGTAACCCATGCATCGATGGCGGGATCTAGGATTGGGATTTACCCTACGGTGCCGTCAACTTCGATTGAGACTTTTCGGCCGCTGATTGATCCTCCACCGTCTGTTTTGTGTGTGGGGCATACCCATCTGCCTATGATCAAGATGATTGATGATACCCTAGTCATAAACTCAGGTTCCGCTGGACAGCCCTGCTACGGAGAGAAAAAAGCCTGTTATGCTCAGGTGACTTGGCACAAAGGGGGCTGGGAGGCTGAAATTGTGCGGGTTCCCTATGATCGAAAACAGACTCAGCTTGATTGGTTTGACAGCGGAATCTTCGACGAAACCAGCTTAATCACGCGACTCATCTATCACGAGTGGCGCACCGCTTTGCCGCTATTGCTCAAGTGGTTTCGAGAATATGTCCCGCAGGGTACCGCCGGTCTCCATCAGCAGGCTGAAAATCATCTCATCGAGTCATTTTTGGAAAGCATGGGTATGCTAGACATCAGTTTAGATGACCGTTTGTAACTGTGGTTTGGCAAACAAAAAAGGGCAAGCGGTTCATCCGCTTGCCCTTTTGAATCGCTTTAATAAATTTTAAATGTCAGCTGTTTCAACTTCTGTGTTATCGAAATTACTGTTTCCACGATTGCCCCGATTGCGGTCACCTTTTCTCGAGCGGTTGTTTTTCAACCCGTTTTCCTCAAGCAGGTCAGCCTGCTCTTGGGTGATGACCCCATCTGCCAAAGCTTGATCAATCGCATCTTGATAAGCTGCTTCGGTAGCGGCCGCGATTTCTTCATTTGTTAAGCCACTGTCAGCTATTAAGTCTCTGAGAGTACGTTCTTCACGAGCTGTGTTGATTTCCTCAACGCTTACACCCAGAATATCTGCCATAATGGCGACTTTATCAATCGTCTCAGCCAAAGCTTGACGCGCTTCTCTTAAATCAACCTGTTCTTGGGTAATGTCACCGTTTGCTAAGGCTTCGGCTAAACGAGCCTCTTTGACCGCTTCTTTCGCAGCTTCTAACTCCTCGACGGATACACCCAGCGCTTGTGCGAATGCAACTAATCGTTCTTCGCGACTAGGACGCTCTTCAGCATCTGCAAAGCTTTCACGTGCCGCCTCTTTGGCTGCGTCCCATTCTTCTTCAGTAACGCCAAGCTCTTCTAAGAGTGCACTGTTATCACGATCTCTGTTTCCACGTTGGCCGTCGCGGTCACCGCGACCGCGACGCGAAAAATCTTCAATGCCGTCTTGTAATGCGGGTCCAAACCCGCTGTCCGCTGCTGCTTCTGATGATTGTGAAAAAGAAAAGGCTGACGCGCCAATCGCTAATGCGATGAATGCACCTAACCCCATGTAGAAATATTTTCCAAATTTCATTTCAATGATCTCCTATAGACAGTTGTCTATCTTTTTGTTTGTTTTGATGGGTCAATCCCTAACTTGGACATCAGTGTAGCCATGAAATGTTTAGAAAATTTGAAGATGATTTTTAGGTGTTGTTAGGTTTAAGATCTGGTTCGATGGTAGTATCTGTGGCTGACTTCGTTCTTCTTAGAATCGGATCAATTCATATTGAATCTCAAATCAATACCTTTTAAGCAGATCACGATATGTTTTCAAAAGACCGGACTGGTTTCAAGGATAAATTGCTAGAGGGATTAAGACAGCACCAGTCTGGTCTAAATTCAAATGCTTTCTGTGATCTACTTACCTTGACCTAAATTATGTTTGAAACCGTTGAATCCTTACTTGAGCCTATTAAAGAACTCCACAATAAAATCCGCGACGCGGTTATAGATACTAGCGAATCAGCAGCTCTTGAGGCGTTGTCTGTTATTGCTCATGATGATGTAGGAGACACAATTTATGCAATTGATCGGGTGAGCGAAGAGCTACTGGTTGAGTTCTTTGAACAAACAATCGCCCGGCATACACCTATTATTTTGATTGCTGAAGGGTGTGATGAAGCGGGTCTTGTTTTGCCTGCAGGAACTGCTAAAGAGGATGCTCTCTGGAGAA
This sequence comes from Chloroflexota bacterium, assembly GCA_039199965.1. Lineage (GTDB taxonomy): Bacteria > Chloroflexota > Anaerolineae > Promineifilales > Promineifilaceae > WTJY01. The sequence goes on from JBCCSO010000045.1 coordinate 10,504, forward strand.
TTATTGTAGATCCTATCGATGGAACTCGCGGGCTAATGTATCAAAAGCGGAGTGCATGGATATTGACCGGTGTGGCCCCGAATCTGGGTGAGGCAACCAATCTGCAAGATATTCAGTTGGCGATTCAGACAGAAATTCCGCTGGTCAAGCAGCATCTATCTGACCAGATCTGGGCGTTACGCGGGGATGGCGTATACGCACAGCGTTGGAATCGGCTAACGGCCCAAGAGCTGCCTGTTGACCTGCGGCCGTCAAAAGCAAAGACGATCGCCCACGGATTTGCAACTATTTCTCGATTCTTTCCGGGCGTTCGGGAAGAGCTGTCGGCCATTGATGAAGAAATTGTGTTCAATGTACTGGGCCCAGTTAAGCGGGGGAAGACTCACTGCTTTGAAGACCAATATATTTCAACCGGTGGACAACTGTATGAGCTACTGGCTGGACACGATCGATTTATCGCAGACATTCGGCCGATCATGGAGAAAGTGCTCGTTGAACGCGGGCTTTCATTGGGAATTTGCTGCCATCCGTATGACATTTGTACCGAACTCATTGCGCGTGAACTGGGTGTGATTATTACTGATTTAGCCGGTGACCCGCTCTGCTGCCCGCTAGATTTAACATCAGAAGTGAGCTGGTTAGGCTATGCCAACGTCGATATTGAAAATCAAATCCGGCCGTATCTCCTACAAGCTTTGGAAAGACGTGATTTGATCTCGTGATTTGGAATTCTCTTAAACAAAAGAGAGGTGTTTCTCGTGGAGGCTCAGATCCCTACATACAGAGAGAACCCCTACAAATCGTTTTGCACAAATCCTATTAAAAAAAAGAGGTGGGTATATTGTACGGAACCACAGTCCGAAAATTGCACTGCTGCGGCTGTCAAAAGTTTTGCCTATAAACTAAAATGAAGTGCACAGGCTGCATCTGGCACAGTATAGAAACTGAAGAGGTGATGGACCGCAAACTAAGGGGTGGATGGGATGTAGGTTTTTACGCTGTATTAATGCGTTAATGGAAGGGTAAATTTAAATGTAGTACCGCTTGATGATGTTTCTTCAACCTCAATTTCCCCATCATGAGCTTCTATTGCCATTTTGCAAAAGGCTAACCCTAGGCCACTACCGCTATGATCATGGTCACCAGTAGCAAATTTTTCAAAGATATGATTGGTTAGATTACTACTGATGCCGGGGCCGGAGTCACGAACCCGCACATTGATTTGCTTTGCTGAACGATTTGGGTGACAAGAGACTTGGATTTCGCCATGCTCCGGGGTGAATTTGAGCGAATTTCCCACTAGATTTTGGATTACCCTTGAAATCAGATCTTTGTCAGCGTCTACCGTGACCAACCCAGTTAAATCATCAAAATTGCTGGAAATATTGACTTGTTTTTTCAGTGCTTCGGGCTCCATCAGATGCAAAATTTCTTGGATGGGAGATCGTATGTCAAAGATTTCTCTTGATAATGGAATCTTGCGATCTTCTAATCGGCTAATATCAAGCAGTGCGTTTACAAGATTCAACATCCGCTCAACCTGAGCAGACGATATATCTAACATCATGGTTTCAGACTCACCCAATGCATCTTGCGATGTGAGCGTGTCTGACAGTAGCTTAAGCCCGGAATCAAGCATCCATAGCGGATTCTTTAGGTCATGGACAATGCTATGCGTTAAATCGTCGCGCATACGGGTAAGCAGCTTTTCCTCTGTGATGTCGCGAATAACGCACAGAGATCCTAAATGCTCTATCTCACTCATGACCGGCAAAATTGAAACGGTGATCACTCTTGATGCAAGATCGTATTCTTCAACTTTGAGCTCAGTGTCTTCGATGTTTTCTGGGTTGATGGTGTTTAGCTGGTTGGCAAATGCATCTGAAAATTCATTGAATCCTGCATTAAATAGCTGCGCATGTAAGACATCGATTGACTGATCTAGCCAGTCTTCTGGCTCGCCCTGTAAGCCAAGCAGATTTTGCGCGGTCCGATTGATAACCAAAACATCATCATTCCGGCCGATCATGATAATGCCATCATTACTTGTATTGATTAGCGCCTCAAGCCGACCTTGCTGCTCAGACGTTTCTTGAAATAGGTGGGCGTTGGTGATGGCAAGCGAAGTTGCCTCGGCAACAGATTCAACTAAAGCCACCTCATCGTCTGAGAAGGCATAAGGCTTCGCATCACCAAAAGCTAGAAGCCCTTCAATTACACCACGATTCTGGAGCGGGACATAAACTTCGCTGCGTGTTTTTGCATGTAGCGGAATATGATTGGCCAGCCCTAACGTATTGATAATTTCGACGCGTTTACAGTTAATGAAAGCATCTCCGGCTGCGGACTCCGCATTTAGCTCCACTTTGTAATGGCTGCCCGGCGCAAACAACCCTTCCCTCGCGCGCGTCTCAAGATAGGACCCTGTTTCATCCGGCCGCAAAATCGCTGCGGTCGTCCAGCCTGTCAGCTCAGTCACCTTTTTGATAGCACTCATTTCCACTGATCTTGGAGAAAGCTTTTGGCTGATCAATTGAAGAACGTCGTAAAGCGATGTCTGACGATCTACCATTCGCTTTTGCTCTTCAAAAATTTGTGCGTTGCGCAGCGCTAGCGCAATTTGGCTAGCAGCATCCTGCATCAGCTCAAGATCATCATTCCGGAAATGGCTCTTGCGCTGGTGAATCAGCGTCAAAATACCGGTCACAACTGTTCCACTATTAATTGGTACACCTAGCACAGATCCTTCTTCATAGGGGGCATCAGGCAGAGTGATCCAACGGTCGTCGTTGCGGGCATCGTTTAAAATAACCGCTTGACCCGTGCGGAAAATCCAGCTCGCTAAGCCATCTCGCATTACCTGCCCAACCAGCTTTTTAGACTCGTCACCAGAGTTTGAGCGACGGGACAAATAGCTATTGGTTACCTTGCCTGATGAATCAACAAGAAGCAGACTGCCCAGCTCTGCATGCGTAATCGTACAGGCAGCATCCAAAATCTTTTCAAGCGCAACCTCTAGTGAGGTGGTCATGGCGGTTGAGCGAACCATCCGCAGCAGCCTGTCAGACAAGTCTTGCCGGGCAAGCAGGTCACTTTGGATAGACTGCTGCTTGTTAAGCATGTCCTGCATGAACTGCTGGCTTTCATGCAAAATGGAAGCATGCTGTTCTAAACGCTCTATTTCTTTTCTGGACGATAAAAAGGCGGAAAAGAGGTAACCGATTAGCAGAAATGTTAGCAGTAAAACTGCTGCAATGAGAGTGAAGGTTAAAATACTCTGGCTATTGGGGATAAAAAACTGGTAGGCAAAAATAGCCACGATGGCGCAAAAAATACCTAAAGTGGCGGCAGGAACATATTTGGCCCACTTAGCTAATCTATTTAGATCTGATTTTGATTGAAACAAAACCGGTTCTTGATCTGTCGATTTTTGGTTTGAACGGGTTTCGACTTGTGCCATTTAAAATAAAGGTGTTCTGGCACTAATTGAATGAAGCCAAGTGCACAAAAAGATAATCGATTTTTCGGACAACCTTTGCATTTTTGTGAATAAAATTGTTTTTTATCCTCTCTGCTAGGGGAAGATTTTTAGTACTAGGGTGTATGGTAACGAATTACACGAGGGAATGGAATATACTTTTGTCCTATTACCCATGGGGGTTGAGCTTGTTGAGCACTTTAAAGTAGGGATACCTTGTAAAACAACTGATGGGCGCGGATTCCCCTTCAACCAGGCCGATTAATCGGCCGGTTAAGATAAAATCGGCTGTTCTCACCAATCCAATCAGCGTGGTTAAATCAGGGCTTTTTATCTTGACCGAGGGCGTTAACATCTCAGAAAATAGCGGATGCACATCCTTCAAATAACTACGAATCTGACTCAATTGTTGGTTCTTGTCCCGGTTCTTCGCCGGGGGAGGGCGTAGACTCAACCTCGATGTCTGCGATAAAAACGCGATTGATTTGCCAGCGGCCGACTACATTGACCATCTCAAGCTCTCGAATAATTGTTGGTCCATCACGCCTCAACTGAATATTTAGGCGAATAATGGGAGGCGTGGCCCCTTGAACCCGCTCAACTTGGAAAGCGAACGGCCGGCCATCTAGCTCAAGGAAACCTAAAATATTTGTGGGAGAGCCAATCGCAATTGCATTTGCCTCTGTAAAATACGCCAGCGTTTCCTCATCCTCTTCGGCTCTAGAAATGATCGTGAACAAGTCTAAAGATGTTTGAAGCGGCCCGGTGGAAGGTTGTGCAACCTCAACTTCTAGTGTTGCTTCTGTCTCAGGTGGTGGCTCCTCGGTAGCTGTTGGCTCTGGGGTTGGTGTATTGGTGGGAACCGCTGTATCTGTTGGTTCTGCTGTAGCTGTTGAGGTACTCGTCGCCGTTTCTGTTGGAATGGGTGTTTCTGTTGGCTCAGGTGTTGGCTCGTCAGTTGGCTTTAGAGTGGGTGTTGCTGCTTCTGTGGGCTCAAGGGTTTCGGTTGCTTCTACCGTTGTTGCTTCACTAGATGCTAAGTCTGTGCTGGTGATCGTTTCATCAGATGAAATCTCTTCGACTACTTCTTCCGTTGCGGTCGCTGTTGGTTCTTCCGTGAAGGGGGAGCTAGTTGGTCCCGGTGCGTCTGCAATTTCGTCAGTTGCATCATCGGCCGGAAGTTGCTCAGTAAGGGTGAATGTCTGAACCAAGCCACCTAGAGAAGCCAGAGTAAGTGGATCGTTGAGGGTAAAGTAGACCATTCGGTCTTGATAGCGAACAAAAAACCAGTCAAGCTGAGGTGTGTTCTCTTGCCCAATTGTCACCTTGCGCGCATCTAATCCGTTAACCGTTGTAATTTCCAAACGAATGTCGTCTGTACAGCCGGGCTCACCACAGGTCAGTGCTTGCGCAGCCGCCAACTCATCTAAATCTTCGTGGTTGGTTGAAATAAAAACGCTGTTTCCAGGGTTGCCGGGTGAAATTGGGTCTGGACCCAGCAGAATAAGCTCACCCAACGGGGTAATTTGTGCTTCTGTTGAGGCCCAACTGCGCGGAACACTAATTGAATAACCGGCTGATGGGTTTTCAAACATCGTTAGCGCATCAGAATAATCTA
>JBCCSO010000046.1:0-15340 GCA_039199965.1 Chloroflexota bacterium
CGCCGTGATCCTTCCTTTCCGGCCGATCAAACGCTGTAGCATGGTTAATATCCATCCAGACTCGGCTGAAAGGGACACCTCTGTGCTAAAAGCGGTCAACAAGATCAGCGATAATTGCTTTGGTGTCTACTGTTGGCCGCGCCAGATCGGCTCTCTCAATGTGGGAGATGTCATTTACAAAGGGGCCCCATCGCAATAATTTTTCAATCCAGACCAGTCTGGTATTTAAAACCAGACTGGTATCATCTCCAAACTCGATTGAATCAGGTACGCAAATATGATGCTCCATTGACGTCTACAATGCAGCCGGTCAGAAACTCCGTGCCTCCGGCCGCCAAGAACATCACCGTTCGTGCCACCTCTTCTGGTTTAGCCACCCGGTTAAGCGGACTTTGACTGCGCAGTGCAACACCGTTTTCTCCTTGTAAAACCTCTTTTGCCATATCGGTTTCCACAAAGCCCGGTGCCACTGTATGTATAAAGATATTGTGCGGAGCCAGCTTTTTAGCCAAGCTTTGCCCCATTGCATTCATGCCCGCTTTGCTGGCGCCATAAGCCGGGCTGTCTGGTTCACCCCGAAAGGCTCCGCGTGATGAAACATTAACCACCCGGCCGCCACCCTGTGTGGCCATGTGCTGGCTGCATAGATAAATTAGATTGGCTGGACCCATTAAATTGACAGCCAGAATATCTTGCCAAGCAGCCTGCCAGTCTGTGTAACTGGTCTCTATGGGGGGATGATCGACAAAAATACCCGCGTTGTTGACGAGTACGTCGATCCGGCCGTATTCCTCCACAATTGTTGCAACCAGCTGCTCAAGATCGGCCGGACTCCCCATGTCCGCTTGTACCGCCATATGCCCTTCGCCTTCCAAACTGGCCAACGTCTCATCGGCCGCTGCTTTGTTCGATCTGTAATTGATAACAACCTTTGCTCCGGCTTCCGCCATCATTATGGAAATGTCTTTGCCTATACCTCTAGAGCCCCCGGTTACCAATACGACTTGACCTTCAAAATTGAATTTCATCTGAGCCACCTTCCTGTTGTGTTAGATTCGCAGAATCATAGCGATAAAAACGAGGCAAAACAATTAAACTGAACCGGTGCAAAGGGGCGTAAGCAGCGAACAGGAACAAATCATGCTTACCCCTTTGTGCAGAGTGCTGCTCCAATCAATTGGTTTTTTAAGCTGCGCGGTACTAACGCAATGAATCTGACTGTCCCACAAACTACTGCTCAACCAATCAGCACACGCGAGAAGCTGGCGTTTTTCTGGGCTCACATCGGCAATGTGCCGATCATGGTCACCATCAACAGCTTTCTGCTCATCTTTTACACAGATGTGGTGGGGCTGAACCCGGCTGCTATTGGGACACTTTTCCTCATTTCAAGGGTACTAGACGGCTTTAATGATCCAATTATCGGGTACATTGTGGATCATTTGCCCCATACCCGCTGGGGGCGATTTCGGCCGTACGTCATTGCGGGGAGCTTTGTCTGTGCCATCAACTTTCTGCTCCTTTGGCTGGGCCCTAGTCTTGCCCCCACCGGCAAACTTGCCATCGCCTATGTCACTTATTTGACCATTGGCATTACATTTGACTTTATGGACATTCCGCTCGGAGCAATTTTGCCTACCTTGACCAATGATGAACAAGAGCGGAATTCTGTCTCATCGTACAAAGGAGTCGCTTATTTGTTGGGATACACGGTGATTACGGTAGGCACTATTCCGCTGGTCAATTTGTTCCCCACGCCGGAATCAGGTTGGCATGCGACCATCATGATTTATGCTGTGATCGTGGTTGGGCTGTCATTTTTGGGGGTACGCGGTGTACACGAGCGGATCGAACCGGAAACAGATGAGCGGTACGGGTTTAGGGATATTTTTAAAATTTTGTTTGACACTCGGCCGCTCGCGATTATTTTGGTTGCTACGATTGCGGTAAATGTGGGCGCCGGACTGAGCAGCGGCACATCAATCTTTTACTACACCTACAATTTAGGGAACGAAAACTACTTTACGTGGTCAGGAGTAGTGACTTTGCCCGGTGTTATCGCTGGGGTGCTGATTTTTAATTGGCTGGGATATCGGTTTGAGAAAAACAACTTGATGCTAGGGCTGATGGCAGTTGCGGCCGTGGGAGTAGGGGCGCGCATGCTGATTCCGTACGATGCCATCGGGCTGGTGATGCTGTCTGTTTTTGTCAGCGCGATCGGATCGGGTGGAGCTATCCCGCTTATTTTTGCGATGATTGCGGATACGGTCGATTTTACTGAGTGGCAGCACGGTTTTCGAGCGGAGGGGGCCGTGGCCGCTATTCAGACTTTTACGCAAAAAACCGGCTTGGGGTTGGGGGGAGCGATTCCGGGATTTGTTCTGGCGGCGACCAACTATGTACCTAACGGAGAGCAATCGGCTGAAGCCTTAAACGGGATACTGCTGACAACATCTGGGCTGCCATTTTTCTGCTATCTTTTTGCGGCTATCGTTTTTCGGTTGTATACCCTGGATAAGCAGACGCTTAGAATTATACGTCTGGGAGAGGGTGCAGTAGGCAGAAAGAGTCATTGATCTGAACAGCACGAAACGTTAAGGTTTTAAGTCCATTTAGCAGACCCTCTACTTGAGTATTTTTGACGTCAAGTCTGAAATAATCACTTTGGTGCTGCTGAATAGAGGTAGATTTTTAAACAAAATTGAAGTTTGTTTTAGATGGTGTTGGTGGGGCCTTTGCTCAAAATTGGAAGCCCTGTGCAGACCCACCCACATAATATCTGGCAATTAAATGATTAGTTAAGGACTGTAGAGAAAGTAATTGTCCCATCTTTAATTTAATTTCTCGTTATTTTTGCTTCAGTTGTGAAGGAATGAGTAATGAGTTGGGACATTCATTCAGCTCTTGTTCACAAGTATCTGGCGCTCTTCGGCTGCAGCCGCATGAGCATGTTAGAAGAAGGATTTAAACATGGCTAAAAACACTCCGCCATTGGTATCTGGGTCAATGCCGCTATTGGGGCATGTCGTTGAATTTAAAAGAAACCAAGAGGAATTAGTACGTCGTGGTAAAAGAGAGGCGGGCAATATTTTCTCTATTCGCCTGTTGAACAAAAACGTAGCGGTGATTAACGGAGCCGATAACAATAAATTTTTTTATGCACAAACCGATAAAACGCTGAATATCAACAATGTTTACACCATGCTTGAAGCTGCGTTTGGCCAAGTTTTGTTTATTGCATCAAAAGATGAATATAACAATCAGCGGCCGCTGCTCCAGTATATTTTTAGCCGAGAGAAGCTGGCTGGCTACGTGCAGGGGATGCAGTATGAAGTTCAGCGATGGCTTGATTCACTGGGTGATTCAGGTGAGATGAACATCACGGAGGAAATGCAGCAGTTGGCGCAGCATATTGCCGGGAATGCGTTTCTGGGCCCTGATTTTCGCGATGAACTCACCGATGATTTTTGGGATGCTTATGCAGATTTGGGCCGCTCCCTTGATCCTGCGCTGCCACCACACTGGCCGCTGCCGAAGTTCAGAAAACGCGATAGAGCTAAAGAGCACATTCAAAACGTTTTCCGGCCGATGATTACCAAACGACGGGAAAATCCAGATGCGTATGATGATCTGATTTCGCAGTTACTGACCGTTCCTCAGAAAGATGGTGAAATCATGCAGGATGAAACGATTGTTTCGCTGTACACCGGATTAATCTTTGCGGGACATGAAACTACAGCTGGGCAAGCGGCTTGGCAAATTTACGAAATTTGCCGCTCAGATGAAATATCTCAAATGGTTCAAACTGAGATCGATGAAAAATTGCCGGTTGGTACCCAGATCAACGGCCGGGTATTGCGCAGCATGGAAAAAATGTACTGGACCATCGACGAAACAACCCGGATGCATCCATCTGCACCATTGCAAATGCGCATTGTGGAAGAGGACACCGAGCTAGACGGATACCACATACCGGCTGGCTGGTTGATGATGACCCATTACGCCAACGGTCACTTTGATCCTGAAATTTGGTCAAACCCTCAAAATTTTGATCCGGAGCGCTGGTCAAACGAACGCAAAGAGGGCAAGAACGCCTTCAACATTATTGGGTTTGGGGGTGGTCGACACAAATGTACCGGTATGGGATTCGCCAAACATGAAATGGCCATCATTGCTGGGCTTTTGCTGCAGCAGTTTGAAATTGAGGTTTTATCAGAAGATGTTCAGGCCGCGCTGGGAATGGGGGCCTCTAGACCCAGCGAAATTTATGTAAAATATCGTAAGAAACAGCCGAATTTGGAGCTTCCATCTGCTTTGCCAGAGGTAGCTGTCGTTTAAAACGTGTGGCGTACAGCGTGAAGGCAACATGTACGCTATACGCCACATATCAAAAGTACCCAAACGGAAAACTAGTGGTTTGTCAATCATGACGTGACGGAAATTTCAGCAGGACAAACCACTGTAGGCTACGTCAAACTTCTTTTACACGATAGCTGTTTCCAAATGACGAAACTTTAAGTGGTTTTCGAGATTTCAACCCAGCCATGTTTCTTTGACAAAACACGAGCCAAATAGATACTGTTTACTATGATTGAGCCTAATGTTTAGCCTGCAATACCAATCGCTTCGACTTCAACCAGTGCGCCCAAAGGCAGGTTGGCAACCTCAACTGCTGAGCGAGCCGGTGGGCTTCCCGTAAAATATTCAGCATAGATTCCGTTGACTACGGCATAGTCGTTAATGTCTGACAGAAAAACTGTGGTCTTAACTACGTTATCCAAACTAGAGCCCGCTGCTTCAAGAACGGCCGACAAATTTTTGAGTACTTGATGGGCTTGTGCTTCCAAACCATCAACCATGCCGCTTCCGTCTGGGTTTAAACCGATCTGTCCCGAGGTATACACCATCGAACCGACTTTGATCGCCTGTGAATATGGGCCAACTGCGGCCGGTGCGTTTTCTGTTGCAATGATTTCTTTTGACACAATTTACTCCTACGGGAATTACGCAAAGTAATTTGTAGAGGTAACCTTTATGGGCACCCAAGCACCCATGAGGAGTGCCCCTGAGCATTGCGTAAGTCCTATCCTAATGAAAATTTAGGAGGTCATTCTAGCATGGTGGTCCCTTGAAGCAAGGCAAGTTTACTGTTTGTCTGGATCGAAGCGTAGCAGACCACTGTCAAGGGCTTCTTTGTAAGACATGATGCCGGAACCATCTTCCTTGCTCTGTGCTCTGTTTTCAGCATCCTCTTTGACCGCGTTTTCCCAGAATTCGTCGGCCGCCTCGTCCAGCCCCAGCATGTCTTTGATCTCTTCCCAACGCTCATCAACCAACTCGGAGTCTTTTTCTTTGAGCATGTCAACCAGCCCCGGAATGTCGTCTTTGTTTGCCCCTTCAACATCGGCCAAGAGTGCGGCCAGCTCAGGGTCTGTACTGGCATCAATCTCTCTGGAAGATTCCGGTGTTTCAGGCATTTGCAAAGACGGCTGAGTGTCATCACCTGCGGCCGGAGCACTTGATATACTGCTCTCTATCCCCCAGAAATCATCCAGTTCATTGTCGCTGACATCATCCCCCACAAGCCCGTCGATCAGGTCAGCTAACTCATCGTCAGACGCAATGGGGTCCGGCTCGATCTCGGGCTCTGTTGATGGTAGCGGTGGCGGTGGCTCTTGTTTTGCAACTGGTTGTGGTATGACGGGTGCTTCTTCAGCCGGTTCGGCCGGACCATTGTTGTTATCTGGATTAAGCCGAATGCGCAGATCAGCTACCGTACGCTGCATTGCGCCCCAAACGGTGCTAAGTTTTGTCTGGCTGTCATCCCCGTCTACGACAATAGCCAGACAGTAGTCCATTTTTGATTTGATGTAAGCCAGCACGATTTCATAGGGTTCCCCGTCTAAGACAGTGATCATTTGTGTGGGGGTACTGCCGCTACGCACCAGCATTTCTAAGCCGCCGGTTATCGAACTGATGGCCGGTTTGGCCAATTTTTCAGCTTCCTTCTGCTTGGACTCATCAAAAATGTAAATCATTGCTCCGTCCAGCCCCCAAACAATAACTTGATGGGCGTTGGTCTGGGACTGCAAGCGCTCGAGGCGTGAAGTAGATTCGGCGGCAAGTGGCGGATGATGAATATCTGAGCGGGGTTCAGGGGTATCAGATACGGTTTCTGCGGCCGGAGCCGTCTGGGCAATTGATTCTGGAATGTTGTCTCCCCAAATTGCACTCAAAATGACCGATACCAATTCATCTGGTTTATAGGGTTTCTGCACATAGGCGTGAACATCAAAGTCGCCGTATTGTTCTCTGGCGTAATCTTGATCCATTCCGGACATGATGATGGTTGGCAGCTCTGGTTGTTTTGCGCGGGCACGTTTGATCAGCTGGACCCCATCCATGCCGGGCAGGCGCAGGTCTGTTAGCAGAACATCTATCCCCCGTAGCTCAAGCATTCCTTGTTCGGCCGAAGGTGCTCCCACAATTTCAAGCGTTTCGTCTCTTAGCTTCAGCAAAAAGCTAATGAACTCAAGCGTTTCATGATTGTCATCGACTAATAAAATCTTTTTATTCTTTTTTCTTCGCGCCATATTTTGAAACCAGATGGTAATTAATGATCTTAAAAGATTATAAATTGATTGAGGCGGGTTGCAACAGGAATCTGGGGGGAAGTTAGTAGGATTACTGGTGTAGAAGCTGGGAACTCAAAGATTAATCAACTTTGGTAATTTCGCGATACTGCTCGATTAGTTCGCCAGTTGAAACTGAGCTGCGGTTAATTTCGGCCGCGATTTTTCCCTTGTTTAGAACCACTACTTTTTTGCATTGAGAAAGGCCGTGTACAAAATCATGCGTGATCATGAGAATGGTGCGCCCTGCCTCGTTTTGTTGGGCCAATAAGTCATTTAGCAGCGCTACGGCCGGTTGGTCTAGACCCGTATAAGGTTCATCCATCAGCAGTACATCTGGATTATGTAGCGTTGCCCGAGCGATAGCCAGCCGCTGCATCATTCCGCGAGAGTAGGTGCGCACCGGATCATAGACACGTCGTTTGAGTCCTACGGTCGTTAGCAGGTCCATGATACGCTCTTCAGGATCATCCAGCCCGTACATGCCCGCATAGTAGGTTAAATTGTCAATAGCGTTCAAGTCGCTGTAGACCATTGCTTGATGAGAAATCATGCCGATATGCTTGCGCACATGTTCTGCTTCATGTGGTAGGGACCATCCTCCAACTGTCGCTTTGCCCCCATCCGGCCGGAGCAACGTGGCAACGATGCGCAGGATGGTGGTTTTGCCTGCCCCATTGGGACCAACCAAGGCCACAAAATCCTGATCTTTAACATGCAGATTAACCCCTTTTAAAATCGGGTTTAGTCCGTAATTTTTGACAAGCCCTTTAAGCTGAATCATGCTTTACTGCTCATTCGGTTGTGTCACCTTCTATTGCTTCTGGCGTGGCTAAAATGCGCCACTGGTTGCCAACCCGAATGCCCAAATCTCCAGAAGTGGATTCAATCCCAAATGCTGCAACAGGAGTTGGTGTCAAAATGTAGTTGGGCTCAAGCACCACTTCAACGTTTTCAATGACTTTGACTACGGTTGGCAGCGGCGTCGGCTCTGGGGGCAGATAGATGTTTGTGCGCTCAATCGGCCGACACGAAAACTGGCCCGGGTCAGTACACTGCACCAGCAGCAGGCTTGTTTCACCAAAGCTGGTTTCCCGCATCAGATTATAAACGCCAGAATTATAGGATTCGGCCGAAATGTGTTCATGCCTGACCACCAATGATGGTAGAAGGGCAAGCACGGCAATTACCAAGCCAATTCGCATTGTTTGGGCTAAATCACCCAATCCGCTGCTGGCATCTTTCGAAATAAACCCAGCAATGAAAGACAGCACCCAAAATAAAATGAGCAACCCCAGTACGGTTGCTGTGCCCAACGGGGTAAACCATGAATATAGACGAACAAGCCAGTAAGGGTTGGTGCTTGCCCCTGTGCGGAAGAATGGCCTCCAGATGTACCCGTACAGCCCCAAAATGGCCAAGGAGCCGTTTAAAATAAGCGATAGTAAACTAAGTGCGCGTAAGATTGACATACTGAGGTGAAAGTTGACGAAACGATGAAGTGAATGGAACCACACTCATCCTATCATTTCATCAACTTTTGGCATCTATTCTTTTGGAATCGCCAAGAAAAATGTACAGCCTTCCCCTTCTGTGCTCTCAAACCAGACTCGGCCGTTGTGTCGCTGGGCAACCAACTGCACGAGAGATAGACCTAATCCGTGGCTTTTTGAGCGCGCTTGGCCCGGCTGCGAGAAGCGGAAAAACTTTTCAAACAATCGCCCCTGAATGGCAGTTGGGATGCCCGGACCGCCGTCCGCTACGCTGATCACAACCTCATGACCCATGTCCTCTGCTTTCAAGGTGACATCGCCTGAGTTTGGTGCGTACTTCATAGCGTTCGAGAGCAGATTCCACACCGCCTGTCTTAGGAACGTTGGCTGCACGTAAAGCATAGGGATAGGGCCTGTGTCTTCAACCACAATCCGATTCCCGGCCGAATCCGCCAGCGGTTCGAGCGAGTGTGCCACGCCTCTAAGCATATCAGGAACCGACGTGTTCATTTTGTCTAGGTCGATACCGGACTCAAGACGGGTGATATTTAGCAGTACCTCAACCAGTTTCTGCATTTGCTCCATTGCCGTGTGGATACGGTCAACCTGTTCCCTCTGCTTGTCGTTGAGCGATCCTGTAAGCGGCAGCATCTGGATAAAGCCGTTGACGATGGTGATTGGGTCTTTTAGATCATGTGATGCGAGCCGTACAAAGTCAGACTTCATTTCGCTGAGCTCGACCATCTCGGAGACATCGCGCAGCACGGCGACCCGGCCAGAGATACGGCCGTTCTGCCCCGGAATCACGGACACGGTGGCATCAAACGTTTTGCCATTTTCTAGCGCAATCTCTTCCCCCACATGAGGAGCATCTTCCATTTGCAGATTGGTTAGCAGGTCAACCAGCTTTTGCTGCTTGATGAGCGATTGAACCGGCATGGCTCGGCGCCTGTTCGTAATGCCTAGCTCTGCGTAAGCGGCTGGATTCATCATCGAAACTTTATTGTTGACGTCGGTCACAATGACCGGATCAACGGTTGACTCAAGAACCGCCCCCAACTCTGTTCTGCGTCGCTCGACGTTAAGATACAGGTACCAGTTTTGAATCATGACCGTCATCTGCTCAGACAGCGATCGGATTAAATTGCGCTCAGACTCTTTGAACGTGCGCGGGGTTGACCAAGCTAACCACATCATTCCGTAATAGGTTTGATTGGTGCCACGCAAAGGGTAAGCTATGGCTGACTGAAACGGCAGTTCTTCATGGTCTGACAGTTCAAGTGCTTTTCGAATGGCATCCGGAGATGACAAAACGAGGTCTTGGCTGTTGGCCAAAAGCGGAGCAATTTTGCGCTCGTACAGAGACATTTCGGCGTGGACGCGCCCCCGTTCCACATGAATAATCGGCCGCCCCAAAATGGTGATAATGACCTGCCCACCCGCTGCGCCAATGCCTTGAACGGTCTGAGCTAAAATAGCCCCTACTCCCACTCGAATATCTCGCTGAATTTCTGAAACCCCCTGACTTACATCCAGCAAAAGGTTAAACTCGCCCATCTGTTGGTCGAGCTTAAGCTGCATGTCATGGAAGGCGGTCCCCAAACGGCCGATGTCGTCATCTCCAAAGACATTTTTGGGAACAATGAGCTGCCCCTGCTCACGCTGTGGAATTTGCTCGACAGCTGCTACAAAATTCTTTAACCGTAGACCGGTTGAAGAGCTTTGATAGGTAATGAACAGTGCAAAGAGCGTGGTCATGGCCAAAATAATGAAAAAGACCTGTGACACCAAGCGGAGTGCCTGCTGGAGTACCTGAGACATTGGGGTCTCAACCACGACGGTCCACGGGTGTCCTAAGCCGGGAGGGGTACGGTATTCCATAACGCGCCGATTGTTGGCTGGATCAGGACGCACGTAAAACACACCCGCTGTCCCATTTGGCGGCACTAGAGCCACCACACCATCGCTAAACTCTGGCTCGATCTCATCGGCTGATGAGGGATTAGAGTGAGCCAGAATGAGTCGATCCTCGTTGACGATGTAAGTATTAGATTCACCGTCGCTAACCCCCCGAACCAGCTCGTTCATGATTTGATCAGGAATACGGCCGATGAGGTACAGTGGCTTTGCATCATCCTCTTCGAATTCGAATGACGGTTCGGCCGGAACAATCAAAGAGACGACCACATCATGGTCGTCTAGCGATTTAGACACAACTTGGTCGGGGTTTTTGATACGTATTACCCTTTCGAGAGTTTGCTGCTCAGCATCACTTAGCTCAACGCCAGCATCTTCGGGCATGATGGCCAGAATGTCACCGTCAGCGTTTACCAAGAGCAGACGGCGAAAAAAGGGGCCAGAGCGAAACAGCTCTTTCAGGCTCGTTTGCTGCTCGGCCGGGCTACCTAAAAAGAGCCGCGCATCGCTCCCCTGCTGTGCCAGCAAGTTCTGCCGCACTCCGATGAAGTTAGGAATTTCATCGTCTACCCGGAGGGCATTATTGGCGACCCGCGTTTGAATAAGAGAGCGGGCTGAATTGTAGCCCACAATCGAGACGCCAGTGCCCAGCAGAACGAGCAGCACTAGCGAATAAAAGAGGAATTGTAGCGACTGCCGATACTGTGAATTTTGCTCAAATGGGGCGATGGAGAGGCCGGTTTGAGGCTGCCAGCGAAGAACGAGCTGAGCAACCCATGCAAGTAGACCGCTAAGTAATCCCTCAAGAACGGCTGGAATCCACTGGGAGCGGGCAGTTGTTAATGCCAAGTCAAGCGCGGGCAGAAAGTCAGTGCCGGCCGGAACCAAACAGAGGGTGGCCAGTAGAACAAACGGCCAGCCCACAATCAGAAGAACCAGAACAAATGAGATGGGTGGGGTACGAACGATACGCCACCTTTGGTT
This sequence comes from Chloroflexota bacterium, assembly GCA_039199965.1. Classification (GTDB taxonomy): domain Bacteria; phylum Chloroflexota; class Anaerolineae; order Promineifilales; family Promineifilaceae; genus WTJY01. The sequence goes on from JBCCSO010000046.1 coordinate 11,027, forward strand.
GGGTATTTTTTGCTGAATCAGATGGCTAGCCAACCAACCAGCAAAAGCGAAGTGAAATAGTTCTGCTAGCTGATGGGAGCCAAAAAGAGCGCGGCTTAATCCCTCAATCGCGCCAATAAGCAATGCTAACGGAGGGTTCAGAAGCCAAGCGGCTAGCCCGACGCTGATGAACCCTAGTGGCCGATAAATGATAGCACCACCTGCCTGCCCATCTGGAGGGAGCAATGCGCCACCTGAAAGCTCAGCCCTTGGTATCACTTCAAAAATAGCGAGTAGGGCAAACAGTATGACTAAACCCCACTGGCGACCAGTCGTCTGCCTCAGCGTTGTCCGGTTGCCCATAAAAATAGCAAGCATCACGATCAGCCAGACAGCGATGTAGAGCCATCCCAGAGGGGTTTCAGGCAAATTGAGGGCGGCTGGTGTGAGCCATTGGAATTCGAGTTCGGTGGGCATGTTTGGTTAAGTGCTGGATGCGCTTTTCTGACGCAGGGTTCAAAATCTTTGGAACTCTTCGACTTAGCAACAAGGAGTAAACACGTTAAACATTTTAACTGTCTGATCTGCCTTAAGCGACAATTTGATTCCGCAAATTAAATGATTGTTGTCCCTTCATTTGGAAGACTGATCTAAGTAAATGAGACTTCCGAAGTGTCGCCGTGAGCAGCATGAGCGGTTGAGTTCAAACCGTAGTAGACATAATGCGGAATAATACAAGAATGCTGACCCCAATTGCAACATCAGGATTTACGGTTTTAGATTTTTGATTGATGATTTATGTTCAATGTGACTGCTGATTGCGACTGTTAGTCGTAAATCAACAGTTGAAAATGAGCTATAATTTGCATCTATGAATATTTTAATTACTGGTGCCAACGGGCAACTGGGGCTGGCCCTGCAGAAAGAGCTAAGAGAACACGAACTTATTGGGGTAGATTTGCCTACTCATGATATTTCTGACAAAAAAGTGGTAGATGCGCTGGTTGGTGATAACAAGCCAGATCTATTGATAAACTCGGCCGCATACACTAATGTGGATGGCTGTGCCAAAGATCCCGTGACTGCGTATAAAGCAAATGCGTTGGGGCCGCAAAACTTGGCGCTGGCCTGCTCAGAGCATGGTACACCAATGGTACATGTCAGCACCAATGAGGTGTTTGACGGCAGCAAGCCTGAGGGGTTTGACGAATGGATGCCCCTGAACCCAATTAATCCTTATGGAAAATCAAAGGCGGCTGGCGAGTTTAACGTTCGGTCGATTTTGCCTCGGCATTTCATTGTACGGACTGCGTGGCTGTACGCCAGCACCGGCCGGAACTTTATTCACGCCATCATGAACCGCGCCAAAGATACGGGACAGGTTCGCGTGGTCACAGACGAAATTGGGAGCCCTACATGGGCCAAAGATTTGGCGGCCGCCATCGGCCAATTGGTTGAAACCGGCCGATATGGGACTTATCACTTTGTCAATTCCGGCTCCTGCTCACGCTGGGAATTTGCTAACGAAATTTTGCGCATGGCCGGAATCGAGGCCACCAACGAGCCCATTTTGAGCAGCGAATTTAAGCGGGCCTCAACACCCCCTCCGTTTGGGGTGATCCACAACATTAATGGGGCTCAAGCAGGCATTACCCTCCGGCCGTGGCAAGAAGCGCTGGCTGAGTATTTGGAAGAAGGAAGCCAGAAATAATATGGAACCACCCATCGCACCCAAAATTCCGCACAAAATTATCACCCACGGGCATACCCGCACAGATGATTATTTCTGGATGCGGCAGAAAGACAGGTCAGAACTGCTTGATTACATCCACGCAGAAAATGCGTTTACTCAAGCTGGAATGGCGCATACCAAAGAGCTACAAGAAACGCTTTATGCTGAAATGATCGGCCGGATTCAAGAAACAGATCAGTCAGTGCCGTATGAGAAAGGAGGATACTTCTATTACTCTCGCACAGAAGAAGGGCTGCAGTACATGATTTACTGTCGAAAAAAGGGGAGCATGCAGGCGGATGAAGAGATTTTGCTCGACCCAAATGCCATCGCAAAGGAGGTTGAAGGAGACTACTTAAAGGTTGGTATATTTGATGTGAGTCCCGATCAAAAAACCTTGGCGTATTCATTAGATACAACCGGAGGGGAACGCTACACTATCTATTTTAAGAATTTAGAAACGGGTAAACTCCGGCCAGATACGGTTGAAAATGTTGGGTATGACTTTGAGTGGGCCAACGACAGTCAAACCGTCTTTTTTGATAGGTTAGATGATGCGTGGCGCAGCAACCAAATTTGGCGCTTCACAATGGGAGATGGTGACCCGGACAGCACGCTCATTTTTCAGGAGGATGATGAAGAGTTTAGTGTGGGGCTGGGCAAAACAAGAGACGATAGATTTATTCAACTTCTTGTTGATGCGGCCGAAACGTCTGAAGTTTATCTGTTAGACGCAAACGACCCACTGAGTGACCTGCGTTTGACCGCGGATCGCATGACAGGAGTTGACTACAGCGTGCAGCATCGGAACGGCTTGCTTTACATTTTGACCAACTCAGATAGCGCAACCAATTTCAAGCTGGTGACCGTTGATGCTAGTGATCCTGGCCGTGAAAATTGGCAAGACTTTATCAGCCATCGGCCAGATGTGCGCTTGTCATATGTAAGCCTGTTCGCCGATCATATGGTGATGCTTGAGCGCGAAAACGGGCTTGAGCGGTTTGTGGTCCACCACTTTTCAGATGGGTCGCAGGTTGAGATACCAATGAACGAGCCGATTTATGCGATCGGGCACGGGATCAATCCTAATTTTGAGACAGCTAGCTTTCGCTATGTGTACGGTTCTTTGTCAACTCCAGATAGTGTGATGCTGTATGATTTTGGCGCTGGTGAAAGCACCTTGCTCAAGCAAGATCCTGTTCCCAGCTATGATCCATCGCTTTATGAAACAGAACGGATATGGGCCCCGGCCGATGATGGCAAGTTGGTGCCGGTATCGGTTGTGTATAAAAAAGGAATGGTGCGCACGGGTGACAATCCGGCGCTGCTTTATGGGTATGGCTCCTACGGCGTTAACATCGATCCTGATTTTCGTTCAACGTGGATCAGCCTGCTCGATCGCGGCTTTGTGTGCGCCATTGCTCATATTCGGGGTAGCGAGACACTCGGTCGGCCGTGGTATGACGATGGAAAGCTGCTAAACAAACGCAATACGTTTACAGACTTTATTGCGGCCGGAAAACACTTGGTCACAATGGGATACACCCAACCGGAAAATCTGGCGATCTGGGGGCGCAGTGCGGGGGGCTTGCTAATGGGTTCCGTGTTGAACCTCGCTCCTGATATGGCGGCGGCCGCCATCGCTGATGTGCCGTTTGTAGATGTTATTTCAACCATGCTTGATGAAAGCATTCCACTAACGGTGGGTGAATTCCGTGAATGGGGGAACCCAAAAGTGGAAGCGTATTACCACTACATGCTCGGTTATTCGCCGTACGACAATGTAGAAGCCAAGGTGTATCCTGCCATTCTAGTAACGTCTGGTTACAACGATCCGCGGGTTCAGTATTGGGAGCCGACGAAGTGGGTGGCCAAGCTGCGGGACTTAAAAACCGATGACAATCCGGTGTATTTGCAGACAAACATGGGTGCTGGGCACTCTGGTTCAACCGGCCGATATGATTATTTGAAGGAATATGCGTTTAGGCTGGCGTTTCTGATTGATCAGGTGGGCAATGATTAATCATTGCCCATTGTGTATTGAATATTGCCCATTCTTGAAACTGTTGGTTGGCGATCAACTTGAAGCATTTTTAAGTTCTGGCCGAAATGGGCAACAGTTAACAGTCAACGGGCAATGGGCAACCGGGGGGCTCAAGTGACCCAAGCATCGATCATCATTCCAAATTGGAACGGCAAGCAACATCTGGAAGTCTGTTTCAACAGCCTGCGCCAGCAGACCGTTCAAGATTTTGAAGTGTTGCTGGTTGACAACGGCTCAGAAGATGGATCTCAATCCTACATCAAAGCAGAATTTCCTGAAGTCAAATTGATCGAAAATGGAGAAAACTTGGGTTTTACGGGTGCCTGTATCAAGGGATATGAAGCGGCCGTGGGGGAGTTCATTATCCTGCTGAACAATGACACAGAAACCACCTCAGACTGGCTTGAAAAGCTGCTGGCCGGTTTCAATCAGGCTGATGTGGGGAGTGTCATCGGAAAAATTTTGCTGTTTGATCAGCGGGACAAACTGCACACCGCCGGTGACTTTGTGCGGATAGATGGCTCTCCGGGCAATCGTGGGGTGTGGCAAACAGACGAAG